>CAYTYG010000021.1:0-11869 GCA_964441515.1 uncultured Treponema sp. | reverse complement strand
CCCCGGACTCGTCGTAGTAGACCGCGGGTCCTTCCAGGAGGCCTTTCCGGAAGGTGATCTCCGCCATGAGCGGCCCGCTTTCGTGCCAGTACTTCCAGAGCCCCTCGGGCTCGTTCCAGCTCAAGCCCCCTTCGACCCTCGGGGCTCCGGAGTCGTAGACGTCCCGGTAGACGCCCGAGCTGTTCGCGGCCACGTAGACCGGAAGGGCCAGGACGGCCAGGAAGGGCAGAACCGCCGCCAGGATCTTCTTAGGGGGATAGGAGAAGAGGAAGGACTGCGGCGCGGACGGCTCCCCGGCCTGCGCCGAGCCCCCTTGTTCCGCCGCCGCCGGGACCACCGCGAACTTCCAGGCCTCGAAGGCGGCCAGGGCGTAGAAGAGGATGTCCATGGGGCTGAAGGACTCCAGGAGGACGGCGGGAACCTGGGAAAGCCGCAGGGAGAGGGCCACGTCCAGAAGGGAGGAGCCGGAATCGGCCAGGTAGAAGCCGACCTGGGAAAGGTAGTTGCCGGTGGCGCAGCCGGCCAGCGCGAGCGCCACGGAAAGGACCCGGAACCCGGTCCCCGATCCCCGGCCGAACCAGCGCACCGAGAAGCCCACCAGGGCCCCCACCCCGACGGCCATGTAGCCGATCTGGTACTTGGTCAGCACCGTGACGACCGCCCATACGAGGGCGGAGATCGCGGCCGCGTCCAGGCCGCCTAGGACCGCGAAGAAAAAGTTTGCCTTCCCTGTTTCGGGTGTCTGTTCCATGGAATGAATCCTCCGGAATGCTTGTCCGGGCATTGAGGCGCCCGGACGTGTTTTCAATCCTTTGGTGGGAAGTGTATCGCGGGGAACGGCGCGGGGCTACCCGCCGGGAGGCAAGACAATGGCCCGCCCTCGCTAAACCTTGAACCGGCCCGCGGCCCCTATGGACATCTCTCGTAGAACAAGCAAGGAGTGTCCAATAAGCAGCCGGCTGTTTGGACACCCCGGTTTTCTTGTACCAAAAATAAGGCGAGCTATTATTCTTCCGAGATCAGGTTGACCCGTACCAACTTGGCGGCCTCGCCGTAGTTTTTGCGGACGAAGTCCCGGGCGGACAGTTCCGCTATCCTTGCCTCGATGACGGATTGCCACGCGGTTCCTTTAACAGGATTAGGGAAAATGGAGCGTATTGCCCTCAGTCCTCGTCCTCCTCCTCGGATCCCTCTTCGTCCGGCGTAAGGAGGGTAGGGTCCACGCCGGAGCACTTGTCCTTGATGGACTGGGAAAAGGAGAACTTGGGGGCCAGGCACGCGGCCTTGGCCGGTATGAGGAGGTCCTCCCCGGTCTGGAGGTTTTTGGTGATCCGGGCCTTGCGCGGGGCCTGGTAGCGGAGGCAGGCGCTTCCCAGCTTGCCCACGGACACCCGTTCCCCCAGGAGCATGCCGGTCTCCACCATGGAAAGGAAGTCCTCTATGAGCCCCCGGGCCACCAGCTGGGTGACCCCGTTCTTCTTGGCTATGTAGCTCACGATGGCCTTGGTCGTGAACTGGTCCACGTCCGTCTCGGCCTCGAAGACCTGGGAGCGGTTCAGCTTGACGAAGCCGTTGGTCAGGAAGATCGTCGCCTCCCGTATCCTGCGCTCCTGGTCGTCCACGCTCGTCCCCTCGGGGCACACGGCTATCCGGTAGAGGGCCGAGGACCGCTTGACCGGGCAGCCCTCGAAGACCGCCGCGGTGTCCCGGCGTATGGGGCTCGCGATGGTCACGCGGTCCCCCCGTACCAGCTCGGGAACGTCGGTGCGCAGCTTGATGGAGGCGTATTCGAGCCACCGGCTCTTGCCCCGTAAGGGGCCCAGGCTTATCAGGGAACCGGAATAGGTCAGCAGGATCGCCCCCCTCGGGTCGTCCTGGGCCATCTCCGAGAGGAAATCCATGCCCAGGGATGCCACCTGGCCCATGAAGAGGTTGTACTTTTTCTGCCAGATGGATGCCAGCTTGTCCCGGGTGTCGTCGTCCTGGGTCAGCCCGGAGTCCGTTATCAGGGAATCCAGCTGGTTGCGGATGGCGGGCGGAAGGTCGCCGAATGTCGTTTCTCTCATGTGTATACCCTCCGCGCCCAGTATAGCACGAAAAGTCGTTTTTTTCATTTTTTCATGGAAAATACCGTGAAAAAGTCAAAAGCTATGCTATGATCCTCTGCACAGGAGGACGATATGAACACATTCGATACCTTGGAACCGATCATCCAGGACCACATCCGACAGATCTCCAAGACATCGGGGCTTCCGTCCACCCCGGAAACCCTGGACCTCATGGCCGACGCCTGGATCGAAAAGAAGAAGTGCTTCGAGGCCGCCTTAGAGGAGAACAATCTGGAGGAGGTTTCCTTCTTCGGCCGGGCGGAGGCGAAGGGAGCCCTGATGCTCACGTATTCCGGCTCCCTTATCAACCTGGGGCCCATGGTGGACGACAGCCGCCGCTGCGAGTACGCCTCCATCGGGCTCCGAACGGACGTTCCCGCCTCCGCGGTGGAGGAATCCTCGGTCCTGTCCGCGGACGTCGAGGCCGACGCTCCCGCCCAGTTCGAGAAGGGACCCATCAAGGCCAGCTCCCCGGTCTTCAAGATCGCCGTTGCCCGGGAACAGCTGCCCGCCGAGGACGAGGAAGCCCTTCTGACCCAGGTTTCCCAGAACCTCGCGGAGGATTTCGTGGAAGTGAACAAGACCGTCGTGCAATGAGCGGGGAACCCTGACCCATGCCCGCGCAAAAAACGATAGAAAAAGCCGTACTGGAGGCGTTCCTCCGCAAGGGCCTGCCCAAGGCGGAGAAATACCTGGAGCGGGTGGACGCCGCCAAGGCCGCCTTGGACGCGGAGGGCGGCCCGTCCCGGCCGCTGGATGCCCGGGGCCGGCCCGGCGGCCTGTTGCGGCTGGACCCGGGCCTTCCGACCCTGATCCTGCCGGACTTGCATGCGCGGGTGGATTTTTTCGCCAGCGTCCTTTTCCAGCCGCTCCAGGACGGGATGACCGTCCTGGACGCCCTGGGACAGGGAACGCTCCAGATGCTCTGCCTGGGGGACGGGTTTCACGCGGAGGCCCGCGCCCTGGACAGGTGGAAGCGCGCCTACCGCGAGTTCGTAGGCGGCTTTCGGAAGCGCTCGGCGATGGACCAGGAGATGCGGGAGAGCCTTGCGCTCATGGAGATGGTCATGCTCTGCAAGGCGGCTTTCCCGGCGGGCTTCCATTTCCTCAAGGGAAACCACGAAAACGTCCTGAACGAGGAGGGAGACGGCAACCATCCCTTCCGCAAGTTCGCCCTCGAGGGGATGATGGTCCTGGCGTACCTGGAGAAGTTCTACGGCCGGGAATTTCTGGAGAGCTACGCGGAGTTCGAACGGAGGCTGCCCCTCTTCGCCGTGGGGTCCCGCTTCCTTGCGGCCCACGCGGAGCCCCTGGAGCCCTATTCCGAACAGGCCCTCATAGACGCCCGCCTGGACCCCGACGTGGTCCTCGGGCTCACCTGGACGGACAACGGGGCCGCGGAGCCCCAGAGCGTCCGGGAGCTCCTAGCCCGGTTCCACCCGGACTACCCCGACGCCCGGTTCTTCTCGGGACACCGGATCGTGCGGGGGACCTACCGGGAGCGCTCGGAGGGGCGGCACCTCCAGATTCACAACCCGGATCGGTTCATCGTGGCGTGGATCATGCCGAACCGGGATTTCGACCCCGAGCTGGACATCGGGGAGATACGGGATATAAGCTTCCCGTTGCGGGAGTCCGCGAAGGGATAGGAGTAGTCGATGGCTGTGTATCCGGAGAAGATAGGCAAATACGAGATAGAGTCCCTCGTGGCCAAGGGCGGGATGGGGGCCGTCTTCAAGGCCCTGCACCCGACCCTGAAGCGGCACGTGATCATCAAGAAACTGACCATGCGCGGGAGCTCCTCCATCACGGAGCGGTTCAAGCGGGAGGCCCGCATCCTCATGGACTTCAAGAACGATCACATCGTTCGGGTCTTCGACCACTTCAAGGAGGGGAATTCCCATTACATAGTCCTGGAGTACGTGGACGGGATGTCCCTGGACCAGCTGATCAAGAAACAGAGGAGCCTTTCCAGCGAACTGGCCCTTGTGATCTTTCTGGACGCCTGCCGGGCCCTCCAGTACGCCCACGGCATGGGCGTGATCCATAGGGATATCAAACCCGGCAACATCCTCATCTCCCGGAAGGGCGAGGTGAAGCTCGCGGACTTCGGGATAGCCGCCCTGGAGGACGAGGACGACGAATCCGGGCTCACCAAGGAGGGCATGACCCTCGGCACCCCCTCGTACATGCCCCCCGAGCAGATCGAGAACTCCAAGAACGTGGACAAGCGGGCGGACATCTACGCTATGGGCATCATGCTCTACGAGATGGTGACCGGCAAGAAGCCCTATCCCGGGAACTTCGCCCCGGACACGGTGGTTCTAATCCAGAAGGGCCGGTACCGCCCGGCGGGCAAGATCAACCCCCGGGTGAACCCCTTCGTGGACAAGCTGATCCGCAAGCTCATAAAGCCGGATCCCCGCAGGCGCTTCCAGAGCATGGAGGCCGTCATCGAAAGGGTGGAGAAATTCCTCCGCCGCATGCCCGTAGAAGCCATACGGACCGTGATGGTCGATCTCCTGGGGGGTAAGATCTCCGAGGAGCCCAGGTACAAGGCCCTGCCGCGCAAGCGCTTCCTCCTGGCGGCCATCTTCCTGCTCCTGGCGGGGATAGGCGCCGGGGGCTACTATACCTGGTCCGAGGGCATCCTTTACCGGTATCTCGCGCCGGACCGTTACGGCGAGCTCCGGGTAGTGGTCCGGGTGCCCAAGGCCCAGGCCGAGGCGGAGGACCTCTACCTCCGGGCGCGCCTTTTCGTGAACGACGGCAAGGAACTTCCGGAGGTACCGAACGTCCGGCTGACCCTGAGTCGGGCGGAGACCGAGGCCGCGGACCCCTTCCATTCCTTCGTCTCCAACCCCGTCTACCTGGCCCCGGGGAACTACCGGATCAAGCTTATTGCGGACCAGGACCTGTACTGGGAATCCTTCTCCGTGAAGGCCTACTCCCTGGGACCGAGTCCGGAGGAAGCGGTCACCACCCTGCAGTTCCGGCTGGAGGACCGGCTTCCGCGGCCCCTCCGGGTCGTCCCCCGGGCGCAGGACGCCCTGACCGGCGCGCCCCTTGGGGAGGCCGCGAGGTTCTCGGTCTACCTGAGGGGGGCCTGGAGGCCCCTGGACTCCCTGGCGGAGGGGGATTTGACCAGCGGTGCGGTCTGGAGATTCCGGGCGGACGCGGAGGGGTATTTCCCCGAGATCTTCTCCCTGCGAATAACGAACGTGCAAGAGCGTCTTCGGCTTCACGCGCGGCTGGTGCCCAAACCCGGAAAGCTGGTCGTGGAGGCCTCGGGAGGGGAGTTCCGGTTGACCCTGAACGGCTCCGACCGGGCGACCCTCGGGGGAATCGAGATGGCGACGGGCAGGCTCGGGACGGTCAAGGAAGGCCGGAGCGAATGGTCGCTCCCGGCCGGAACCTACGAGCTGGGAGCCTCCCGGGGCGGAGCCCGGGGAACCGCCGGTTTGAGGATCGCGCCGGACAGGACGGTCCGGGCGAGCATATCGGTCGAGGGCGGAAACCTTCGGGTGAAAATCGAGGAGTAAGCCATGTCTCTCCAATTGAAGCGGATCGCGATGGCCGTGCTGGGCCTTCTGGGAGCCCTGATGCTCTGGCCCCTGCTCTTGACGGTGCAGCGTTGGCAGGAGTCCTTCCCCAGCTATCTTGTGTTCTCCGTGGCCCAGGGGGTTCTTCTGGGCCTAGTGTTCGGGGCCCTCTTCGGATCCTTCGAGGGGATCGTAGTCTCTTCCCGGGCCAAGGCCTTCCGGGGGCTTCTCTTCGGGGCCCTCTTCGGGATGCTGGCGGGGGCCGTCGGCGTCCTTGTCGGGCAGCTCTTCCTGTTCCTGGCGGGGGCCGCCGTCTTCCGAACGAACAGCGCCCGCATGGGGATGGGGATCGCGGCGGCCAACGGGATGGCCTGGGTCCTCATTGGAACCTTCCTGGCCATGACCGAGGGCCTGCGCGCCCGCTCCCCCCGGAAGCTCATGGTGGGGCTCCTGGGCGGGCTGGCCGGCGGGCTGGCCGGGGGACTCGCGCTCTCCGCGCTCCAGACCCTCCGGCCGAACGACAAGTTCGCGCTCCTGGCGGGGCTGGCGCTCTTCGGATTCCTATTGAGCCTTTTCTACTCCATCCTGGAGAACCGTTTCCAGGCCGGGGCCCTCAAGCTCCTGAACGGCCCCCTGAAGGGCAAGGAATACCCGGTGGTCAGCCGGAAGACGATGCTGGGAGCGGACGCCGCCTGCGACATAGTCCTGGCGGGCTACCCGGACGTTGCGGACGTCCACGCGTCCCTGACCCTGGAGAAGGGCAAGGTCTTCCTGCGTTCGGTCAAGCAGGGAGCCCGGCTCCTGGTGAACGACGCCCAGCCTACGGAGGCTTCCCTCAAACCCGAGGACGTCATCGCGGTGGGGGAGGCCAAGTTCCTGTACGGCTATTTCGCCTAGAGGAGGCCGGGAGATGAAGACAACCAAGCTTGCAGGCGCCCTCCTGTTCGGCGCCCTGGCAGTCCGACTGGCCTTCGGCCAAGGAATGGCGGTTACCCAGATCGACACGGAAAACCTGCTTTTCGGGCAGACCGTGAGGCTCTACCTCTCCGCCCCCCAGGCGGGCGCCGGGGGCGGCAAGCTTCCCGATATCGAGGTCTGGGAGGCCGGGGAGGAGCGGGAGTATTCCCGCAGGCCCGTCAAGGCCGTGGCCCGGAACCTGAACGCCGAGGAAGGGATCTCCTTCTTTTTCCTGCTGGACAACTCCGGCAGCATGTGGACGGGACTGGACGGCAAGGCAGGGGCTCCCGCGGAGGAGCAGAGGATAGCCCACGCCAAGGCCGCGGCCCGGGCCTTCCTGGCCGAGGTGTCCAAGAAGGACAAGGTCGGGCTGGCGGTGTTCAATACCCGGTATTGGAAGGCCTCGGACCCGACCCAGGACCTTCAGCGCATAGACCGGAGCCTGGACGAGATCCGCAAGCCCTCTACGGAGGACGCCTACACGGAGCTCTACCTTTCCCTGGACAGGGCCCTGGCGGAGTTCGCCGAGGTGCCGGGGCGCCGGGCCCTGGTCGTCCTCTCGGACGGAGAGAACTTCCCCTACCACGGAAGGACCGGCAAGCCCAATCCCGAGACGGGGACCCGGGCCGTCAACCCGGCGGAGGCCATAGAGCGGGCCAACCGCGAGGGGGTCACGGTCTACGTGGTGCGCTTCGGAAACGAGAAGGATCCCTCCCTGGGGGGCGTGGCCCTGGGCTCCGGAGGCAAGGTCTTCGACGCCTCCAACCGGGAGGACTTGGCGGGGGTCTACTCCACGATACGGAAGGACGTCCTGGCCGAAATCACCGTGGACTACAAGGCGGGAATGGACACGGGGGGAAAGCACTTCGTGAAGGCCGTGCTTAGGGACGCCTCGGGCCGGGAGTTTTCCTCCGAGAGGCACTACTACTCCGGCACGGTTTTGGGCTGGAACGAGGAGCTGCCGCGCTGGTACTACCTGTTGTTCCTGCTGCTGCCCGCCCTCCTCTGGCTGGCCCTGCTCTTCTTCAAGCTGGAGCGGGAGACGACCCAGGCGGGGCTCCAGCTCATGTACGGTCCCGCGGGAGCCCGGACCCAGATCTTCAACCTGACTTCTCCCCAGACCGTCGTTGGTTCCTCGGAGGCCGCGGACTTCACGATAGGGGGGAATCCCTCCCTCAAGGGCCAACACGCCACGATCCTTTTCGACAAGGCGCAGAATGTCTATACGGTCGTGGGGGATTCCAACCTGACGGTGAACAACCGGGAGGTCACCCGTAAGCGCCTGGAGCCCGGGGACGTCATCAACATGGCCGGGACCGTGGTGGTCTTCGACGACACCCTGACCAAGGGGAAGAAAAAATAACCGAACGCCGGCCCCCCGCGGGCGGCCGGCGTTTTCGACATCCTGTCATGCCCGTCGAACCCGTACGACGACTTCCCCCGCTTCCGGGGCGGCGCGCACGCGCAGGACACGGTTCGCAAGATCCAGCTCGTGCTCCCCGCCCTCGACCGCCGCAAGGCAGCCCCGGGGATACTGCGCCGGCGGCATGTAGAGCTCCGTCGGCGCGGAAACGGAGGGGTCCGGCCGGAACCGGAACTCCAGCGCCCCGCTCCGGGGATCGAAACGGAAGGAGACGGGCTCTCCCGCGACGGCCCGGGGATAGGGCCGGCAGAAGCCCAGGATAGCCCGGCCTCCCGCCTCCGCGGGATCCGCTCCCGCCGGCAAAGGCAGCCCGGCCTGGTCCCGGCAGAAGACGGAGAGGTCCTCCCCGTTCCAGCCGTCCCCGCGTTTATTCGTGTTGTCCGACGTGTAGTTCCAGATGGTGGAGGATAGGAGGCTCGCGTCCAGGGCGTCGTAGTAGGCCGCCAGGGCCCTTTCGTGGAGGCGGAAGTTTCCGTGCCGGTAGGCCCGCGCGCCGTTGAGGTCGAAGGGCAGGCCGAATTCCCCGATCAGGCTCGGCATCCCCCCCATCTCGGAGCGCCCCCGCAGGGCTATCCTGGCCAGGGCCCGGCGGAAGTACCTGCGCACGGCGCCGGGTCCGAGTATGATTCGTTCCTCCTCCGGGTCGTAGCCGAGGAAGCCGAACCAGCGCTTCGATGTAAGGGTGAGGGAGTCGTACCAGTGCTCCGCGTTCGCCGCGGCCGGGTCGTCCCGGGCTTCCCACCGGGGAGGCTTGGTGTTGGGCACGGTCTCCAGGAAGAGGACGAACCGTTTACCGCCCTCCGCGGCCGCGCGGATTTCCCGGATGTAGCGTTTCGCGAAGGGCTTCAGGCAGAGTTCCCCGAACTCCAGGGGCCGCCCGTCCCGGGTCCGCGCGAAGGCGTCCGGCCGAAGGAGCACGGGCTTGCCGCAGGACTCGTCCCAGACCCCCGCGCGGCGCCAGACGCACTCCACGCCGGGCTTCCAGGCCCTCGTCCCCTCCCGCCCCAGGACGGCGCGGCCGATCACCGACTGTCCCCTGGTCGTGATCCCGTAACGGTCCACCTCCACGGCGCGGCCGTCCCCGGCCTGCATGGCCTCCCAGGGCGTGGGCATGGGTCCCATCCTGGACAGGGCCCGTTGGAGGCGGCTCAAGTCTGTCAGTCCAAGGAAACCCGCGGAGGGCTCGTTCAGGGAGTCGAAGCCCACGACGTTCTCGAAGCGCCCCAGTCGGCGGGCCACCCGGCACAGGGCCCCGGTGAAGAGCCTCTGGAGCCGGTCCTGGACGGTCTCTCCCTCGATCCGGAGGTCCGGCGCGGCCTCGTTGCCCCCGAAGAAGAGGGTGAACATCGTGGCGCAGGCCAGGCGGCCATAGTTGGAGGGCCAGACCATGCGGGGGTAGGGGTTCCCGTTCTCCTGGTGGAGGAAGGAGGCCCCCGAGGCGTGGAGGTTTTTCAGGTCGAACCCGATCTCCTCCAGGGTCCAGGCCGGGGCCCCGTCGCCTCCCGTCCACCGGCTCCAGCAGTCCTGGTGCGGGTCCACGAAGAGCCGTATGCCGTGCTCCCGGGCCTTGGCCGCGATGAGCTCCAGGTAGTCCAGGTAGGCCTCGTCGTACAGGCCGGGACCGGCGTGCTCCACCGCCTCCCAGGGCACGAGGAGCCGGAGGAAGTCCAGCCCCCAGAGCTTGAGGCGCCGGAAGTGCTCGTCCGCCTCGTCCGCGGGGAAGGGCCGACCCACGAAGGATACGTCCTTCCATTCGTAAAAGCCTTGCCGGATATGGCTGCGGCCGTCCGGGGAAACCGGGTACTTGGAGCTTCCCCCCAGGTTCGCTCCCCGCAGGATGAGGGTGCGGCCCTTCTCGTCCTTGAACCATCCGTCCTTGACGCTGACCATGGTGTACTCCTTATCCGCGGAATTCCCCGAAAAACCGGAGGATGCGCTCCCTTACCCTGTCCCTCTGGGAGTCATAGAGCAGGAGCGAATGCCGGATATGCCGGAAACGGTCCATGTTGGCCGTATAGGTCTCGATGCGGTCGGAGCCCGCGCCCTCGGCCAGTACGCGGGCGTTCCGATAGTCCGACATACGGTCGCCCCGGGCATGGCAGATCAGGAGGGGGCAGGTCACCCTGCGCAGCTTCCGCTCCACCCCCGGAAGGCGCGCCTGCAGGGTGAAGGTGAAGCCGGGGAACAACCCCAGGTAGCCCAGCCAGCGGTCGTCCCCGTCCTCCCCCTTCCGGGCCGGGTCGGGAAGCCGGGCGCCCAGGGAGGGCAGGAAGAGGGCCAGGAAGCGGGCCGCGTAGATGAGGGGGTGGCGAACCATTCCGTGGCGGAGGAGCGAGTTGAGGACGACCGGCGCCCCGACGGTCGCCATTGCGGAGGGAGCCAGGGCGGGCACGGCGCAGTATTCCTCGGCCAGGGCCAGGGCCAGGGTTCCGCCAAGGGACTGCCCCACCAGGAATACGCGTTCGTACCGGGGCCGGAGGCGGAGGTATTCCGCCCGCGCGGCCGCCAGGAAGGAGTCGTAGCTCTGTCCCTTCAGGTCCTCCGGCTTTGTCCCGCACCCGGGAAGCAGGGGCGCCGCCAGGTCGTAGCCCAGGACGTCCGCCTCGGCAAGGAAAGGGCGGAAGTCCGCGGGGGTGGCCGGAAAGCCGTGCAGGCAAAAGATCAGGTCCCGATGCCCCCGGAACGCCCCGATGGGGGCCGCGTCCGGGTGCAGAAGCCGCTCCGGCGGGGGCGGGGAAGCCGGGGAGGCGCGGGGCCGGTAAAGGATGGGCTTCACGTTCCATAGGACGAAAACCGCGGCGGCGGCGCCCGCGCCGGCCGCCCGGAGTATAGCGCCGGGGCCGAACCGGAACGCGGCGGCCGCGAGGCCGACGCCCGCCAGGGGAAGGAGAACCGCGGCCGCCAGCCGGGGCCTCCGGCCGTCCGGAGGGGGATGGGTCCTCAAGCTCGTCCCCCGGACGGGCGGTTCCCGTCTCCCCTTTTTCCCGCGGCGGCCCAAGAGACCGCCCCGGAAACCGCCGCGAGGAGGGACGAGCCGGCCAGGAGACCCAGGGAAAGCCCGGACAGTCTTCCGGAATACAGGGCCAGAAGGAAAAGGGCGTATCCGGAACCCGGGCGTAGGGCGGCCGCCACGGCCAAAAGGCCGGTCAGGGCGAAGAGGGCCCCGGCGGCGTTGCGGGCAGCGGTCCGCCCCGCGGCGGCAAGCACGGGCAGGAACACGGCGGACAGGAACAGGGAAGCCGCGGAGCCCGCGGCCGCAAGCCCCCAGGGAGGCGCGGCGGCGGCCCCCAACCGCCGGGCCAGGAAGCCGCCCGAGAGGGCGGCCGCCGCGGATACCGCGGCCGCGAGGACGACCGAGACGAGGCGCGCGGGAATCTCGGCGGGGGAAACGGGGCCTTTCGGGGACGGCGCCGCTTCCCCGGGGGCCGTGAAATCCCCCCGCTGCAGAACCGCGTAGGCCGGAAGAAGCGCGAAGAGCAGGGCGGCCCCCGGGCTCCGGATAGAAAAGAGGGGGGCCGCGGCAGCCGCCACGAGGGAGGTCCTGCCCAGGCCCCGGGCCGTCAGGGCGCCCAGGCCCTTCGCAATCCTTCCCGGAAGGTCCGTTTCGAGGGGTTTCATGCCGCCATTATATACCAGCCGCGGAGCGTATGCGGAGGGGCGGAGGATTCGGAATCTCGGCCTGGCCGCTACCGTATCCGGACCACGGAAACCGGGCGCCCGGACGAGTCGTAGAGGCGGCTGGGGTTGAGGGGATCGGGTATTCGGTCGCCGCGCACCAGGAACGCGTAGGCATGTTCCCCCGGGGGCAGGGGGAGGGAGAGCTCATAGACCCCCGGCTG
>CAYTYG010000020.1:0-18022 GCA_964441515.1 uncultured Treponema sp. | reverse complement strand
CGCCCTCGTCGCCGGGCGCGCGGAGGCGGCGTACGTATTTGGATCCTACGGCACGCCGGAGTTCGGCCGGGACTCGGACGTGGACGTCTTCCGGGTGGTCCGTACGGAAAAGCCCTTCCTGGATAGGATCGAGGATTTCCGCGATGTCCAGGACCTGGTTCCCTCCAGGAACCTCCTGGTCTACACCCCCGAGGAGTTCGAATCCCTCACCCGGGACCCCTCGCCGGGCTTCTGGACCAGCGCAGCGGCGTCGATGCGGAAAACTTACGGATGAGGCGCGCCCTTTTCCTGCTGGCGGCCCTGGGCGCGGTTCTCCCCGCCTTTTCCCAGGCCTCCCTCTCGGTCTCCCTCTCCGGTGGGGTGCGGATAGCGGACCAGGACGGGCATTCCACCTTCGAGCCCGACGGCGCGGGCTACGACGTGCTCACGATCCGGGGCGTGAACGAGGAGGCAACCTTCGGCTTCAGCGTCACGGACGAGAACCTCCTGAGCCGCATCACCTACATTAAGTCCGTCGCCGGGGTGGACGCCGATTCGGACGGCCAGTACGACCGCATCGACACCACGACGGGGAAAACCCACAGCCTCGACATCCGGGACTGGAACGTCTGGTACCGGCTCTTCGGGGGCAGGGCCAAGGTCTCCGCGGGGGTCATCCGCAGCACGGACTACCGCACTACGCTGCCCAATTGGTACACGGTCTCCTACGGGGGCACGGACCTCGTCTTCGCCCAGGGGCTCCTTGCGCAGGCCTACCCGGCGCCGGGGCTCTCCCTGGGGGTTTTCCTGCCCATCGGGACGGCGGAGCAGGATTTTGTATCCGATACCCTGGGGGGCGCGGACCTGGGGGTTTCGTACTCGATACGGAACGTGGGGATCGTCAAGGCCCTGGTGCGCCTGGGGCAGGGGTATTCCCTGGACCTGAACGGAGATGGGGACGAGACGGACCCGGGGGAGGCGGTCTCGGACGCGGTCATGGTGAACGCAGGCTTCACCTTCACGGCGGTGGACGGCCTATTGGCCAGCGTCCTGGGGCGCGTGATCCGGTCCCGGGAGGCGGACGCCCTCTTCTGGTACGGGGCCGCGGGCTTCGACTACGCCCTCACCCCGAAGTGGGCCCTCCGCGCCGAGGGGGCCTTCGCCCGGAGGCCGGAGTACTCCGGGATCACGGAGGCGCCCCTCCTGGGAACCTACTGGGACCTCTGGGCCCGGGCGCGGTACCGGATCACGGACAAGCTCTACACCCACGCCACCTGGACGTGGGACCAGGATGGGGACTGGAGCCTGAAGGGCGCCCTGGGCTGCTCCTTCGGGGAGGGTCTGGGGGTCTCGACCCACCTGGGGTGGGCGGGAAGGGTCCTGTGGGACCTGTACGTCTACTACGCGGTGGCTTTTTGAGGTTCCCCGCGGGCCGGCCCGGTTTGCCCGCTGGGAGCCGCGCGCCGCGCGCGGGTTCGGAAAACGGGCGGATTCCTTGCGCCCCGGGGAGGCTTCCATGGTGAGATCGAGCTCTGTCCCCTTTTTATCCCTCCGCATCCTGGCCGCGGTCCTGCTCCCGGCCTTAGCCGCCTGCTCCAGCGGACCTCTCGCGTCCGGCCGTCCCGGGGCGCCCGATACCGCCTCGGTCCCCCCGGCCGTGGAGGTGAGCCTCTCCACCCGGGCCGAGTTGGAGGAGGCCTACGGCTGGCCCCCCGCGGTCAATCCCTTCCTGCCGCCGCCTTCCCTGGCCTCCGGGTTCCGGAACGCCTTCCTGGCGGTCCGATTCACGGCGGGGGCCCCGGTTTCCCTGGAGATCGGGGAGGTGTTCCTGGAGGACGGCGGAAGGCGCCTGGAGATCCGCCTTCTGGGGCGCCGGGAGCTGGCGGTCTTCTGGGAGACCCGGACCATAACCGACGGGACCGCCGCCGCGGACGCCCGGAACGACCGCCGCCGCGCCGCGATAGACCGGTACGCCCTGGACCTGGACGCCCCCAACGCCCTCCGGAAGGGCTCGCCCTATACCCTCGTTGTCCTGGGGCCCCCGGCCCGGGAGCTGGGGGCCGCCCGCCTGACGGTGCGGTACTACGTGGACGGCGTGCCCGGGGAGGCGGCATTTCCCGCGGCGCCGCCGGGGGACTGATCCTTTTCGCCCGCGGCGGCACCGCCGCAAGGCGGGGAATTACGATCAATAAAAAAAAGAGGATCTTGACCGCCCGTCGGGTTTGCGTCATCCTATCTTCCGACGAGCGAAGGGACCGTGGAACGCGGTGAGAATCCGCGGCGGTCCCGCCACTGTAACCGGGTATCGTGCCGACCTGCGCGGGGCTTCCCTTGGGGAAGCCCGGGCGCGGCCATTGCGGGAGTCCCCCGTGAGAAGGCGTCGGAGCACCGAGAAGAACCGGAAGCCAGGATACCGTCCCCTCGCTCCCCCGCGATTCCGGGGCCTTTAGGCCGCCGCGCGGGGAACCTTCGCGGATTGAGGAGAGTCATGGATCCCGTCGAAGGGGCCGCGTTCCGCGGCCTCGAGCCCCGGCACATACACAAGGTCTCCGGCGGACTCGGCGCAGTTCCCTTGCCTCCCCATCCATCGCTCCCGCAAGAAGGAGCGGAAAGGAACGGGACATGCGAAGAAACGCATGCGTTTTTCTGGCGGCGTCCCTGTTGGCGACGGGCGCCGCGGCGCAAGGCAGGGAGGTCTCGGTTGTAGCCGAGAGCTGGAGCCCCTCGAACCTGGCGCCCGGTGGATCCGTGGCCGTAGTGACGGCCGAACAGATCGAGGAGTCGGGGGCCAAGAACGCCGCGGAGGCGTTGGAGTCCGTGGCGGGCTTTTCTTCCCTGGATTACGGTTATCCCGGGAGCGTGAGGGCACCCTCCCTGAGGGGGGCCGCCAGCAGCCAGGTGCTTGTGATCGTGGACGGCGTGCGACGCAACGACGCCCGGTCCGGGAACGTCGACCTGGCGGATATCCCCGCCGAGAGCATCGAGCGCATCGAGGTCCTGAAGGGCGGAGCGTCCTCCCTGTACGGGGCGGACGCGGTGGGCGGGGTCATAGTCGTCACCACGAAGCATGGCGGGGACCCCTCCCTGGAAGTCAGCGCGGAGAACCGGGCGTACCCCGCGGCCCTGGGTTCCGCCGCGGAGTACCTGGTCTCGGGCCAGCGCCTGGGCGTCTCCGGGCAGACCCGGCTGGGCTCCGCGAGCCTGTCCGGTGCGGCTTCCTTTGAGCGTGCGGGGGATTCCTTCCCCGCCGTGGAGGACGACGGATCGGTGCTGGCCCGTGAAAACTCGGAGTACCTCGGGGCCGCCGCGTCCTTCGGGCTTCAGTCCCCCGCCCTGGGCGGCATCCTGGCCGCCTCCCTGTCGGGGCGGTACGCGGAGATGGGAACGCCCGGAGGCGTCGCCTGGCTCACTCCCCGGGCCAGTCAGGGCAACCGGGACCTGCGGGGAGCCGCCGCCTGGTCCAGCGACTCGATAGCCCGGGGGGCCGTCTCCCTGGATCTCTCCGTCTTCGGCGTCCTTTCCCGCATGGAGTACTCGGACCCGGCTACCCCGGAGGAGAGCCGGCACGATACGGCGTCCGCGGGCGCGGACATCCGAGGCCGTTTCCTGGTGAACGGCTTCCTGGAGATCCCCGCGGGGCTGGAGTTCCGCTTCGACGGCGCGGAGAGCTCGAACCTGGGATCCGAGTACCGTTCCCGGTTCCACGCGGGAGCGTACGCCGCCCCGGTGTTCTCCCTCGGCAAGAAGGCCACGGTCTCTCCCTCCCTCAGGTACGACTGGTATGACGATTATTCCGCGGGGGCGACCTACGCCCTGGGTGCCTCGGCCGCGGTGTCCGAGGCCGTGACCCTGAAGTTGACAGGGGGGCGCTCGTACCGGGCCCCCGCATTCAACGACCTGTACTGGAACGACCCCTGGATGAGCGGAAACCCGAACCTGAAGCCGGAGACCTCCTGGTACGCGGAGGTGGGCGGGGAGGCCGCAATCGGACCCGTGCGGGCCGGCTTCTTCGGATACCTCCGCTATTCCGAGGATTTGATCCAGTGGGTCGATCCGGATGACGACTGGGTATTCGTCCCGGAAAACCTGTCGGCCGCGGCCTTTTTCGGCGCCGACGCAGAGGTGTCCGCGCGATTTGGGGCTTTCGGCGTCGCCGCGTCCTATTCCCTGCTCCTTTCCTACGACCTTTCCGGGGGCAAGGACTTGGCCGACGACGTCCGGGTGGCCAACCTGCCGGTCCACACGGTCAAGCTGGAACCCTCCTACGAGGCCGGACCCGTGAAGGGCCTCCTGCGCGCCTCCTGGAGAAGCGAGCGGTATATCAACGAAACAACCACGCTGGACCCGGTGTTCCTCCTGGGCGCCCGGGTTACCTACAAGGCGGCGGACGCCGTCTCCGTGTACCTGGACGGGGAGAACCTCCTGAACGCCGCCTATTCGGAGACGAACGGATACCCCATGCCCGGAGTCACGCTGACTACGGGGGTTCGCATAACCCTGGACTGATCGGAGCGCCGGTCGGAGCGGCCGGAGCCGGCCGTCAGGGGGCGCGGTTTAGTTCGGCCCCGGCCCCTTCGGACCCCGCCTCAGGAGCAGGGGGCGGGGCTATCGCTTCGCGTCCCTAAGCCCGAACCGCACGGCCAGGTCGTAGGATCGCGGGCTCCCGGAAAGGGCCGGGAAGGGCAGGCTGGCGACGACCGCCTCCCGGGCCGCCTGGTCCAAGAGGGGGCTCCCGGAGGATATCGTCACCCGGAGCCCGGCCAGGCCGCCGTTTTCGTCCAGGCGTATACTCAGGCCCACGACGCCCTCTATCCCCCGGCGGCGCGCCGCCTCGGGGTAGGCCAGGGCCGCCCGCACCCTTTCCCGGAGCAGAGCCTCCGCCCGGTCGCCGCGGGGAGGCTCGGTATCCGCGTCCGGTCCTCCCGTGGCCGCCCGAAGCGCGGCGCCGGCCTCACCTGTTTCCCCTTCGTAGGGCGTTTCGGCGGCTTCCGGACCCCCGGTAGTCGGGGTCGGCGGGGAAGCATCCTGTTCCGGCAGGGCCCGGGCTGTCTCCGGAACCGGCAGGGAAGGCTCTTCGGCGGCCACGAAAGGACCGGGGGAGCCTTTTACCGGCCGCGCCGTTCCCATCCGTACTTGGAGGATCGATCCCGACGGATCCCCGTCACGGCCGGGAGCGGGGTAGGGGGGTATAAGAAAGAGAGCTGCGTGCAGGGCCGTCGAGAGGGCGGCGCAGAGCGCGAAGCGGCCCGGGAAGCTCCGCCGGAAGAGGTTGCCCCCGCGAGGTATCCGCCGAAGAGGCGCGCTTTCCATCCGGGGAAGCTCCGCCGGGAGTCCGGTTTCCTGGGTATACACCGTGTAGACGCCGCCCCCGGCTCGCATCATGTCCCTTTTTGCTCCCCCCGGAAGAGTACCGCATACCCGCCCGGGGCGTCCATCCGGTTTTTTCCCCGGGTGCGCCGGGTCTCCGGCCTCGTCACAGATCTCGGCCTTCCGGCGGCCTGGCCCGCCGGCGCCCCCACCCCCGGTATTGCCCTTTCCGGCCGCGCAGGCGATGATGGTGGGGGAGGCCCTGCATGGACGATATAACCTGGCTCGCGGACAAGGTGGACCGGGGCGGCGTCTACTACAACATCGAGGGAGACAATCCCGTGGCCGTGCTCCGGGACATCGTGCAGAACGTCGCGCTGCCCAAGTCGGTGGACCGGGAAGCCCTCCTCCAGGCCGTCCTGGAGCGGGAGGCCCTCAGCTCCACGGCCTTCGGGGACGGGGTGGCGGTGCCCCATCCGCGCAACCCCGTCCTGACGGATCCCAAGGAGGAGCTCGTGGCGGTCTGCTTCCCCGGCAGGCCCGTCTCCTACGCGGCCCTGGACCGCAGGCCGGTCTTCGTCCTCTTTCTCGTCCTGTCCGCGGGGACGCGGACCCACCTGTTCGCCCTCTCGGAGCTTGCCTTCCTCTGCCGCAAGCCGGAATTCCGGGAGTTTCTAGCCGGCAAGCCCCCCCGCCCGGAATTGACCGCCCGGATCCGCCGGGAGGAGGAGTCCTGGAAGAAGGGTTGAACCGCCCCTCCTTGCGCCCGGGCTGGCGCGCCGGCTTGCGTCCCGCCGCGAGTCAGGGTAGAGTTTCCAAGGAATGTCCCGGGAAAAGCTTCGATCCGTGCTGGACTACATCCTCAACGAGGCCTCGGAGGCCGAATTCGAGGCCATCGCGAAGGCCTGCGAGCGCCGCAGGAGGGACATCACCCTCTTCGCCGGTCTGGGCGGGGTGAATCCCGGGCAGGCGGCCCGAAACACCGCCGAGGCCGTGGAGGCCTCCATGGGGGCCAGCAAGGAAGGCATCCGGGACATGGTCCGGGGTTTCGTGACGGACATCATCCGGAAGAACGCCCCCGAGGTGACCGAGGATCAGCTCGCCGAGCTCCTGGACTCCTACGTGCCGGAACCCGGAGCCGGCAAGACGCGGGAAGACACCGCCGCCCTTCCCTCGGACGCCCTGCTGTCCATGGTCAAGGACTTCACGGACTACTCCCTGGGCCTGATGCCCCCCAGCGCCCAGCAGTCCCTCTGGGAGCGCATGCCCCGGTGGCAGGAAGAGTACTGGAGGGCCTTCCCGCCGGAACTGAAGGCCTTCGTCAAGGCTTTCCTGGAGGGGCGAATCGACGCCCGGACCTTCTGGGGCGCGGCGTACAGCGTTCTGGGGCTGTAGGCCTCCCGCGGAGCGCCTCGGGAAGCGGGAGCTAAAGGAACCGCGAGAAAAATGAAATCATGGTGTCCCTTGCGGCCCCATGGGATGGGTGGTAAACTTCTAACTCGCTCCTGATAAGAAAATCGTCCTTGCAGGGTTCAATTCGTGAAAAGTCCCTTAAGGAGGTGCTCATGAAACGTTTTGTAGGAGTCCTTGCGCTGGTGGCGGCCCTCTTCCTGGCCGGATGCGTCAGCGGCCCCGCAGGCAAGCCCCTTCCCGCGGAGGTGAAGATCTCCATCGTACATACGAACGACCTGCACGCCCGGGCCGTCGAGAACAAGGCCGAACTGGGGTACACCCGGATCGGCGCCGTGGTCAAGATGGTCAAGGCCGAGAACCCGAACACCCTCGTGATCGACGCGGGGGACACCTTCCACGGTCTGCCCTTCGCCAACCTGGAGCGCGGCTCCAGCATAGCCAAGCTGATGAACGCCGTGGGCTACGACTACATGACCGCGGGAAACCACGACTTCAACTACGGCCAGGACCGCCTGGTCGAGCTGACCCGGGAGATCAAGTTTCCCCTCCTGGCCGCGAACGTCTACAAGAACGGCGCCCGCATGTTCCGGGCCTACGACATCCGCGAGATGGCGGGCCTCAAGATCGGCGTCTTCGGCCTGGCTTCCCCGGAAACCAGCTACAAGGCCGACCCCAAGGGCCTGGTGGGCGTGACCTTCACGGACCCCGTGGAGGAGGCTCGCAAGGTCGTCGCCGAGCTAGACCCCAAGACGGACATCATCATCTGCATATCCCACGTGGGCCTGGACAAGTCCAGCGATCCCCGCAGCGTGGACATAGCCGCCGGGGTACCCGGCATCGACGTGATCCTGGACGGGCACAGCCATACCAGCCTGGAAACCTGCATCGCCGAGAACTACACCCGCACCCTCATAGCCAGCGCCGGGCAGTACGGAACAGCGGTCGGGGTCGTGGACATCGTCGTCGCCCCGGACCGCATGGTGGCCTACAAGGAAGCCCGCTCCGTCACCGTCGCCAATACCCCCGGCCTCTCCGCGGACCCGGCGGTCAAGGCCATCGTGGACCAGGTCGTCGCGGCGCAGAAGCCCCTGCTCTCCGAGAAGGTGGGGACCACTTCCGTCCTTCTCCTGGGGGTTCGGGACAACGTTCGGACCAGCCAGACGAACCTGGGCACCCTCATCTGCAACGGCATCCTGGCGGCCACGGGGGCGGACGTCGCCCTGCAGAACGGCGGCGGCATCCGCGATTCGATCCAGCCGGGAGAGATCACGAAGGGCGACATCTTCAAAGTACAGCCCTTCGGAAACTACATCGTGACCATCGAGGTGACCGGCGCGGACCTGGTGGCGGCTCTGGAGAACGGGGTGGGCAAGCTTCCCGCCCCGGACGGCCGGTATCCCCACGTGGCGGGCATGACCTTCAAGGTCGACGCCTCCAAGCCCGCGGGAAGCCGCGTCTCCGACGTCCGGGTCAAGGGCGCTCCCGTGGACCCGGCCAGGAAGTACGTCCTGGCTCTCAACAACTTCACCGCGGCCGGCGGCGACGAGTACACCATGCTCAAGGGCAAGAAGCTCCTGAACGAGTATCCCAGCGACGCCGAGGTCTTCATGGCCTACGTCCGGAAGATCGGGAACGTCTCGGATACAAATATGTAACCGGAATCTCCGGACTTGGAACGCAAAGGCCCCCGTCCAGGCGGGGGCCTTTGTTTTTGGCGAAGATGGAAACCGCGGTCTTACCGGTTCAGTACCTCCACGACGCGGTCCACCGTTAGACCTACCTCCGCGGCCACCTTTTCCCCGGGGCCGGAGGCGCCGAAGCGCTCCACGGAGACGACGTCCGAGGGGGACGTGGCCAGGGCGTCCCAACCCAGGGAGCACCCGGCCTCCACCGTTACGACCCGGGTCCCCGGCGGAAGGAGCACGGCCCGGATCGAGTCGGGCTGGGAACGGAATAACTCCAGGCTGGGCACGGACAGGACGCGCACATCCTTGCCCACGGCCTTCTCGGCGGCGGCAAGGGCCAGGGAGACCTCGCTGCCCGAGGCCAGCACCACCACGTCGGGCTCCCGGGGGGTGTTCCGCACCACGTAGGCGCCCAGCCGCATCGTGTTCTCCCAGTCGGGGTCCGCCTTGGCCAGGACCGGCAGGCTCTGCCGGGAAAGGGCCAGGACCGTGGGGCCCTCCGTACGCTCCAGGGCCATCTTCCAGGCCGCCGCGGTCTCCTCGGCGTCCGCGGGCCTAAAGACCCGCAGGTTGGGGATGCACCGCAGGGACGCCAGGTGCTCGACGGGCTGATGCGTGGGGCCGTCCTCTCCCACGAAGACCGAGTCGTGGGTCAGGACGTAGATGACCGGCAGCCTCATGAGGGCCGCCAGGCGCAGGGCCGGGCGGAGGTAGTCCGCGAACACCAGGAAGGTGGCGCAGAAGGGCCTCAAGCCCCCGTGCAGGGCCAGGCCGTTGGAGACGGCGGCCATGGCGTGCTCCCGGATGCCGTAGTGGATCATGCGGCCGGTGCGGTCGGTTTTCGAATAGATGCCCCCGGCGGAAAGCTGGGTCGAGTTGGGTCCCGTCAGGTCCGCGGAGCCCCCCACGAGGCCGGGCCAGGCTGCGGCCGCGGCGGCCAAGGCCTTCCCGGAGGCGGCGCGGGTGGCGAGCTTCTCCCCGGAGGCGAAGGCGGGGGCGGCGTATGGGGTCAAGGGCTTGTCCGCCAGGCAGGCGTCCAGCTCCCGGGCGCGTTCGGGGTTCGCGGACCTCCAGGCGGCGTACAGCTTGTCCCAGTCCTCCCGGGCGGCCCGGAGCTCGGGGCGGCGTTTTTCGAAGTACGACTTGGCCTCCGGGGCCACGAAGAAGTCTTGGTCCGCGGGAACCCCCATCGCCTCCCGGGCCCGGCGTATCTCCTCGGGGCCCAGGGGGGCGCCGTGGGTCTTGGCGGAGCCCTGGAGGGTGGGCGCGCCCTTCCCGATCGTGCTTTTCAGGATGATGAGCTTGGGTCGCGCCGCGTCGGCCCTGGCCTGGGCCGCGAGGCCCGCAACGCCCTCGAAGTCGTACATGTCCCCCTTCAGGACCTTCCACCCGTACGCCTCGTATCTCCTCTCGACGTCCTCCGAGAAGGACAGGTCCGTGGAGCCGTCTATGGTGATCCGGTTGGAGTCGTAGAAGACTACGAGCTTGCCCAGGCCCAGGTGGCCGGCCAGGGAGGAAGCCTCCCCGGAGACTCCTTCCTGGAGACAGCCGTCCCCCGCCAGGACCCAGGTCCGGTGGTCGAAGATCTTGTGATCCGCCGTGTTGAACCGCGCGGCCAGCATGGACTCCGCGACGGCCATGCCCACGGCCGTCGCGAGCCCCTGGCCCAGGGGGCCCGTCGTGGTCTCGACGCCCGGGCAGTGGCCGTACTCCGGGTGCCCCGCGCAGGGGGAGCCGAGCTGGCGGAAGGACCGGATGTCCTCCAGGCCAACCCCGTATCCCGAGAGGTGCAGGAGGGAATACAAAAGCATGGAGCCGTGGCCCGCGGAGAGGACGAACCGGTCCCGGTCGAGCCAGGCCGGGTCCGACGGGTCGTGCTTCATGAGTTCGCCGTACAAAAGGGCGCCGAGCTCCGCGCAGCCCAGGGGTAGGCCGGGGTGGCCGGAATTCGCTTTCTGTATCGCGTCCATGGACAGGGTCCGGACGCTCAAGGCTACTTTTGCCAGGGAAGCGGTATCCATACGGTGCTCCTTGGAAAGGGAGGTTGGGGCCGCGGGCGCTTTCGTGCTCTGCCCGGGCTTTTCGGATGATTGTACGGAGCGCGGCCCCGAAGGGCAAGAGACTTTTTCCCGGGGGCTGGGAAATCGGGCCGGGCCGGGCTACAATCCGCTCATGTTCGATCTAGCCGTGCGCATCGGCTTGGCGGCCCTTCCCGCCGCGGTCCTCCTGGCCTGGTTCCGCCGCCAGGACCGGGCCCGCCCCGAACCGGTGGGGCTCCTGGGTCGGAGCGTACTCTACGGCTTCCTGGCCACGGTGCCCGCGGCCGTCCTGGAAGTCGTCCTGATGCGGTTCGGGCCCCGGGGCGTCGGCTTCCTATCCTGGGCCTACGACGCTTTTCTCGTCGCGGGGCTGGTGGAGGAGGGGGTCAAGTACTTCTTCGTGAAGCGCTACCTCTATAGACGCCCGGAGTTCGACGAGAGGATGGACGGCATCGTCTACGCCGCCTGCGTCTCCCTGGGCTTCGCCTTCGCGGAGAATGTCCTGTACGGGTACAACAATTCCACGGTACTCCTGCTTAGGGCCTTCACCGCGGTTCCCATGCACGCGGCCGTATCGGGCATTTTGGGGTATTGGGTAGGCCGGGCCAAGGTCGAGGGCCGCCGCTCCGGGAGCGCCGGCATAGGGGAGGGCGCGGACGTCCGACCGGTCCCCGCGGCCTCCCGGGGTCTCTGGGAAGCGGCGGCCCTCCACGGGGCCTATGACTTTTTCCTGTTCACACGATCGGGGTGGGCCCTTGTCTCCCTGGCGGTCCTGGCGGCCGCGGTTTTCCGGCTTCGGGCCCTGGTCCGGGATGCGAGGAAGCGGGACCGGGAGGATCTTGAATTCTACGATAAGTTATAATAAACTAACATAATCGAACCAGGAACAAAAGACTCGTATACCTGGAAAAGGATAGGTAAGCAAGATGGAAGGGAACGTTTTATTCGCCCTCGGCCTTACGATCTTCGCCGGGCTTTCCACGGGAATCGGGAGCCTGATCGGCTTCGTATCCAAGAAATTCAACCCCCGTTTCCTGTCCGCTACCCTCGGTTTCTCCGCGGGCGTCATGATCTATGTCTCCCTGGTGGAGATTTTCGCCAAGGCCCGGGACTCCCTGACCCTGGGCCTGGGGGCGCGGATGGGGTACATCGCGACGACCGCCTCGTTCTTCGCGGGGATGCTCCTAATCGCCCTGATCGATAAACTGATCCCCTCCTACGAGAATCCCCACGAGATGAACACGGTGGAAAAGCTGGCCTGCACCGACGAGTGCGAAAAAAACAAGCTCATGCGGATGGGCGCCTTCTCGGCCCTGGCCATAGCCATCCACAACTTCCCGGAGGGCCTGGCAACCTTCCTGAGCGCCCTCTCGAATCCCACCCTGGGCGTAAGCATCGCCGTGGCCATAGCCATCCACAACATCCCCGAGGGGCTCGCGGTATCCGCCCCGATCTACTACGCCACGAAGAGCAGGCGGAAGGCCTTTATCCTCTCCTTCCTGTCCGGGTTCGCCGAGCCCGTGGGGGCCCTCCTCGGGTACTTCATCCTGAGGACCGTCTTCAACGAGTCCATGTTCGGGGTGGTCTTCGGGGCGGTGGCCGGGATCATGGTCTACATATCCCTGGACGAGCTTCTGCCCACCGCGGAGGAGTACGGGGAGCACCACGTGGCCATCACGGGGCTCATCCTGGGCATGGCGGTCATGGCCGGGAGCCTTCTGCTCTTCGCCTAGGGCGGATGGCGGTTTTATCCCTCCCCCGCCTCCGCCAGATCCATCGCCACCTTCTCCCACTCGGCGTTCAGGGCCTCCGCCTCGGAATCCAGGGCGGCCGCGGCTTCCTGCAGGCGTTTCATGCGCGAGCCGTCGGAGTAGTTCTCCGGCTTTCCCATCTCGGCCTGGGCCGCGGACTTCTGGGCCCCCAGGGTCTCCAGGCGGGCCAGGATCTCCTCCTCGCGCTTTTTAAGCCTGCGGAGGGCGGCCTTTCGGGCTTTCTCCTCCTCCCAGGAGAGCACACCCGCGGGGGGGCGCGGGACGGAAGCCCCGGCGGCCGGAGTCCGGGGCTTCTCGGGGATCCCGGCCCTTCCCGAGGCCGAAGCCCGGGTTCCCGGGCCGGACGCCGCCTCGGCGTCCAGGGAGGCCCGCTTTTCCCGGTAGTAGGCGTAGTCCCCGGGGTAGAAGCGCGGCACGGAGCCGCACTCCAGCTCCAGGACCCGGTCCGCCAGCTCCTCCAGGAAGAATCGGTCGTGGGAGACGAAGAGGACGGTGCCCTGGAAGCTCTTGAGGGCGGAAAGGAGCACGTCCTTGGAGTCCAGGTCCAGGTGGTTCGTGGGCTCGTCCAGCACCAGGAAATTGGCGGGATGTAGGAGCATCTTCAGGAGGGCCAGCCGGGAGCGCTCCCCCCCGGACAGGACTTGGACGCTCTTGTGGACGTCGTCCCCCCGGAAGAGGAAGGCCCCCAGGAGGTTGCGCAGGGTGGGGATGAGCTCCGTGGGGCAGACGGAAAGGGCTTCCTCCTCCACGGTGAGGGCGCCGTCCAGGGATTCCGCCACGTCCTGGGCGAAATAGGCCGTCGCGATCCCGGAGCCCGGGCGGATCGTTCCCCGGAAGTCCCCGTCCACCCCTGCGATGAGCCGCATCAGGGTGGACTTGCCCGCGCCGTTGCGCCCCACGAAGGCCACCTTCCACCCGGAGTCCAGGGTCAGGTCCAGGTCCCGTACGACCTCCTTGTCCCCGTAGGCCTTGGAGAGCCCCCGGATCGTCAGGGCCACGCGCCCGCACTTGGGCGCCGGGGGAAAGCGGAACCGGACGCGCTTCATGCCCTCGGGTATCTCTATGGGGACGATGCGCTCCAGCTGCTTCACCCGGCTCTGCACCAGGGACGCCTTGGTGGCCTGGTACCGGAAGCGGCGTATGAAGTCCTCCAGGTGCGCGATCTCCTCCTGCTGCTTCTCCCATTCCTTCAGGAGGGTCTGGAGTTCCTGCTCCCGCGTCCTCTCGTAGGCGGAATAGGAGCCCTCGTAGCGGGTCAGCTTCCCGTTCCAGAGCTCGTAGACCTGGGCGACCGTGGAGTCCAGGAAGGACCGGTCGTGGGAGACCACGACGAAGCCCCCGGGGAAGGATCGAAGGAAGTCCTCGAGCCAGTCCCGGGCTTCCAGGTCCAGGTAGTTCGTGGGTTCGTCCAGGAGGAGTATGTCGGGGTTCTCCAGGAGGACCTTGGCCAGGGCCACCCGCATCTGCCAGCCCCCGGAGAACTCCGCTATGGGGCGGTCCAGGTCGACGGCCTCGAAACCCAGGCCCTCCAGAACCTCCCGTATGCGGTCCCTGCGGCGCCAGTACCCGGAGCCCTCCACGGCTTCGTGTAGGCGGTGGTGCTCCTCCACCAGGGCGAGGGTCCGGCTGTCGTCCGAGGTGGAGCGCTCCAGCTCGCGGCCTATCTCCTCCTGCTCCCTCACCAGGGACTCCAGGGAGTCGTAGGCGCGCTCGGCCTCCTCGTAGACCGTTCCGGTCCTATAGGCCACCCCGGTCTGGGGCAGGTAGGAGATGCGGGCGCCCTTCTGGATGGCCCGGTCCCCGGAGTCCGGCGCCAGGATGCCCGCGGCTATCTTGAGGAGCGTGGTCTTGCCCGCCCCGTTGGGCCCCGCGAGGGCCACCTTGGTCCCGGGAGCCAGGAAGAGGCTGGCGTTCTTCAGTATGTCCCTGGGGCCGAAGGCCAGCGAGACGTCCGTGAACTGTACGAAGGCCATGTCAGTAAGCGGCCCTCCGGAACTCGAGCACCAGGGCGGGCTCGGAGAGGGTGTTCACGACGGCCCATTCCTTGTCGATGGGGCGGACGAGCTGGAGCGTGAGGCCCTCCGGGGTGATCCGGTAGACGAAGTCCGCCCGGGGCTTCTGGCCGCCGTCGAAGGTCAGCACGAGGCCGCCGTCCCAGACGCCCTCCAGGGCGGGGCCCAGGAAGAGCCCGGGATCCGCGACACCCACGTCCCCGGAATACTCGGGGATGGCCTCGGGGACGAGCCTTTCGTAGGCGGCCCAGGTGAAACGCCCGGTCCTTGTGAGGGTTAGGGCGCCCCACTCCTCGGAGACGAACCTTTCGCCCCGGGCGATGATCCCCTCCAGGACGCTCCGCCTGCGAAGCTCCTCCCGGCGCACGATCTCCCGTATGTCCTGGTCGAAGTGCTCGAAGGCGTAGGTTCCCGCCCCGTAATCGGACTCTATGGTCACGTCCAGAAGGCCGTCCTCCCGGAACCGTATGACCAGGGGCAGCCCCTCGAACCGGAAGCCTCCGTCGGGCTCCCGGCGGATGTTCGAGTAGTTGAAGAACCGCGAAGCCCCGGGGTACTCGATCCGGATCTGCCGGCGCACCCCGTCCACGAAGATGCCGTAGTGCGGGGCCAGGCGCTGAAGGTCCACCCGGGACTGCTCGATCATGGTCCGGAAGTAGGCGGGCCTCCAGGACTTCACGAAGAGGGCTTCCAGCTCCAGGCCTGCGTCCGCGGCGGGTTTGGAGGCCTGGGGAGGGGGGGACGTTTCGTCGTATACCTGCAGCTGGTTGGAAAAGACGTATCCCCTCGTACCGTCCTCGCCCATGGCCAGGTACCAATCCCCCGGCAGGGGTTGGCCGCCGGTCAGGACGGCCTCGCCCTCCGTCTTCTGAAGGAGCTTGATCACCTGGTCCCTGCGGAGGCGGTACACCTGGTCCGACAGATTCCGGGGCTCCTTCCGCAGGACGAGCCCGTCCCGGAGGGTGAGGGCATAGAGGCGGGCCGTGGCTCCGAAGGCGCTTGCCCGGGACTCCGCGTCCCCGCGCCGGCGGAAGAGCTCGATCTTCCAGAACGGAACCTCCGCCTTCTCGCCGGTTTCCGGGACCTCCACCACATAGACTTTATTTATATTGGACTTGATGAGGACGGGAAGGACCGTGCCCGCCAGCACCCGGCTTCCCCCTTCCTGGGAAGGAGCGGGCGGGGAGGCTTCGTCCTGCCCGGAATCCTTCCCGGCGGGCGACCCGACGAAGGACCAGAGAACGACCCCCCATCCTATCCTTCGGGAACACCCGGAGGCCAGGAGGGCGGCCGCGAGCGCGAGGAGGGCAAGCGGTTTCCGTAAGCTGGGACGGTTCATTTCCGCCAGTTTACAACGCCGGGAGGGGATTCTTCAATCCGGGGCGGGGGCGTATTTCCCCGCGGCCGGACGGGGGGTACCGGGCCCAGACTTGCGCGGATGGCCCCCGGACGCTCATACTGTCTTTCTATGGAAACCAAAGGGGATTTTACCGCCGGGATCGATCTGGGGGCCACGAAGATCCTGGCCGTCGTTTTCGACCGGGGCATGAAGGAGCGGGCCAAGGCTAAAGTGAAGACTCCGGGAAGCGGTTCCTCCGAGGAAGTCCTTGCCGCCCTCCTGGAGGCCCTGGATTCCGCCCTGGCGGAGCTGGGGATGGAGCGCGGGGACCTGGCCGCCCTGGGCGTCGCGGTCCCCTCCCCGGTGAACCGCAGGAAGGGCGTCGTGCTTTCCACCCCGAACATGGGCATGTCGAACTTCCCCCTGAGGGACCGGCTTTCGGAAATCCTGGGGCTCCCGGTGGCCCTGGAGAACGACGTCCAGGCGGGGACCCTGGGGGAGCTCCGGGGCGGAGCCCTCCGGGGCCGAAAGTACGCGGCGGCCTTCTTCCTGGGCACCGGCATAGGCGGGGGCATAGTCCTGGACGGCCGCCTGTACCGCGGCTCCACGGGCTCCGCGGGCGAGGTGGGGCACATGATACTCCAGGACGGAGGGGCCCTCTGCGGGTGCGGCCGACGGGGCTGCCTGGAGGCCCTGGCCTCCCGGTCCGCCATGGCCCGGGACGCGGTCTCCGCGGCCGCCTCCGGCAAGGCTCCCGTGCTCCTGGAGCTGGCGGGAACGGACTTCCGCAAGTACCGGAGCTCCGCTTTCGCCAAGAGCGTGGCCGCGGGCGAGAAGACGATAGAACGCATCGTGGAGCGCTCGGCCTACTGGCTGGGCGTGGGGGCGGCGAACGTGACGGCTCTCCTGAACCCCGAGGCCGTCCTACTGGGGGGCGGCATGGTGGCGCGTTTCCCGGACCTCTACAAGGAGACGGCCTTCAAGTCCATGAAGGAGCATCTCATGCCCGCCCTGGCGGGGACGGTGGAGCTCCTGGTGACGAAGCTCGGGGACCTGGCCGTGCCCCTGGGCGCCGCGTGGGCCGCCCGGGAAACCCTGGAGGGGACGGAGGCCGGCGTATGAGCGCTCCCAGGACCGTCGCCGTGGTGGAGGTGGGCTCCACGGGGATACGGCTCATCGTCGCGGCCGTGGAGAGCTCCGGCGAATTCCGGGTCCTGGACCACGCGGGCAAGCCGGTCCAGCTGGGCCGGGACGTCTTCGTGTCCGGTTCCGTCAGCCGGACTTCCATGATGGAGGCGATCGGGGTGCTCCGGGGCTTCCGGGAGCTCCTGAGGACCTACGGGATAGAGCCGAAGGACGCCCGGGTCATAGCCACCAGCGCCCTGCGGGAGGCGGACAACCGGGACACCTTTATAGACCGGATAGCCCTGCAGACGGGATTCTCCGTGGACATCGTGGAGGACATCGAGGAAAACCACCTCATGTACCTGGCGGTCCAGAAGGCCCTGGGGGAGGATTTCCGCACCCTGGCCCGCTCGAACGCCCTCATCATCGAGGTGGGAGGAGGTTCCACGGAGTTGATGCTCCTGCGGCGCGGGCGCATGATGGCCGCCCACTCCCTGAGCATCGGGACGGTGCGGGTGGACGAGCAGGTACGGGCCGCCATGGGCTCCCCGGCCTACCTGGAGCGCTACCTGAAGGACAACGTCCGTACGACCTGCGACAACCTGGACTCCGAGATGCCCCTGGCCACGGTACGGAATTTCGTGGTGATCGGGAGCGACGCCCGCTTCGCGGCGCGCACCGCCGGAAAACGGGCCGCCGGCGCGGACTACCACGTGATCCCCAAGGACGCCTTCGACCGCTTCGTGGAGGAAATGCTGGGTCTGCGGGTGGAGGGCATCGTCTCCAAGTACAGCGTAACCCACGGGGAGGCCGAGGGGTACGCCGCGGGGCTCCTCATCATCAAGCTCTTCCTGGAGCGCACCGCCGCGGAGGAGCTCATCGTGCCCTTCGTCTCCATACGGGACGGCTACCTCATGCGCCTCACCCAGGGGCCCTCCGCCACGCTGGAGAACGAGCTCCACCGCCAGGTGATCGCTTCCACCCTGGCCCTGGGCCGGCGCTTTCATTTCGACGAGGATCACGCCCGGCAGGTCTCGGACCTGGCCCTGGAACTCTTCGACCGCCTGGCGGACGAGCACGGGCTGGGAAAGCGCGAGCGGCTTCTCCTGGAGGTTGCGGGGCTCCTCCACGACGTGGGGACCTTCATCCGCACGAGCGGCCACCACAAGCACTCGGAGTACATCATCTCGAACAGCGAGATCTTCGGGCTCCAGCGGGGCGACCTCACCATCATAGCCAACTGCGCTCGCTACCACCGGAAGGGGAGCCCCTCCTCGGCCCACCCCAGCTTCATGAGCCTCTCGCGGGAGGACCGCATCGTGGTGCTCAAGCTCTCGGCCATGCTGCGGGT
>CAYTYG010000019.1:17013-18035 GCA_964441515.1 uncultured Treponema sp. | reverse complement strand
GGCAGAGAGGTCAAGGAGAAGTACGGGATCTCCGAGATGGAGGTCTCCGACGAGGTCTTCCGGAGCCGGCACTCTGTGGTCTTCGACGAGGCCGAAAACCGCCTGCACACCATCAAGGCCGTGATGGTGGCCACGATAGGGGATCTTTGATCTGTAGGAGGAACACCCTGCTAAGAACGGGAAACCGCGCCATTGCCCATCAAGCCCGGCGCGTCTGCGCAGACCAGGACCTCACTCGGTCCTCGCCTACGGCTGCGGAAATGTCCGGTCCTGGCATCCTCCGCGCTCCGGGCCGTTTTTTCTGCTTGCGCGGTTTCCAACTCCATTCCCGCGACAGGCATCAAGAGAACAGCGTGTCAGCGCGGAACCGCGGCGTCGAGCTGGCCTAGGATCTCGCCGCCGTCCAGGGGCCTTCCGAAATGGTAGCCCTGCAGATAGTCGCAGGCCAGATACGCGAGGATTTCGGCATGCTCCTCGCTCTCCACGCCCTCGGCCGCCACGGCCCGGCCCTGGCGCTTGAAAAGGTCTATCGCCCCTTCTATAAGCCGGCGACCCTTGAGATTCGACAGGCCGGGTTGGATCACCTTCTTGTCGATTTTTATCAGCGAAAACGGCATCTGCATGAGTTGGACCAGGTTCGTGTATCCGGAACCGAAATCGTCGAGGGCGAACGTGGCTTTCCTGCCGGCCAACAGCTCCATGTTGACCCTCAGGTCCCATCCAAGACGCGCGACGGTCGTCTCCGTGATCTCCAGGCAGACGCGGGAGAGGTCCATGCCGCAGGCCTCGGCGGAGCGGACGACGGAGCCCGGCCAATCGAGGTCGAGGCACATGGACGAGGCGAGCCTCAGCTGGAGTTGACGTATGCCCCTTCGCTCGAGCTCGTTGCGTCCGTACCACTCGAAGGCGCGGTCCATGACCAGCTCGGTAAGGGCCCGGCTGGCGCCCATCCGGTCGGCTACCGCGAGGACCTCGCTCTGCAAAGCCGCCTCGCCGTCTCCCAGGGAGAGGCTGATTAGCAC
>CAYTYG010000019.1:6729-17003 GCA_964441515.1 uncultured Treponema sp. | reverse complement strand
GAGGGCGACGGCGCGACGCTCGGCGATCGAGTAAACCGGCTGGAAGCGCAGCTCCGGGCGGCCCGACTCGAGGCAGCGCTCGAGCGCGGCGGCTGTGGCGGACTCGCGCCTGCGCTTGCCCGGGACGAAATCCGACTTGGAGAAGACGTGCTTGTGGCTTACGCGGACCGAAAGGTCGGTGAGCTGATCGGTATAATCCACGACTTCGGCCGCCGTCCCGGCATCCTCGGGGCAATTCAGGATGGCTATCCGGAAGGGCAGTTCTATCGTCAAGTGGCCGATGCTCCAGGGCTGGTTCGATCGCTCGAGGAGCTTCAGGGCCAGGCTGCCGATGGGGTTTGCCCGATCCCGCCGTCCGAACAGCAGGGCGAACACTCCGGTGCTCAGCCAGGACGGCGTCGAACCTTTGCCCCCCGATTCCGAGAGCCATTTCGAAACCGCGCCCACGAGCTCGCGATAGGTCCGAAGTTCGACGCTACCCTGGAGGTCCGCCAACTCCGCCGAGTACGCGAGAAGGACGCCGAAGCGTCCGTTGCGTTCGAAGGCTTGTCCGAGGAATTCCAGGAAAGCCTCGCGGTGATAGAGCCCGCTCTGCCCGTCCAGGAGTTCGCTCGCGTTTTGGATCGTCAGAAGCACGAACAGGACGCTTATCGAGGCGCCAAGACATTCGAGCATTAGCCCGTCGAGGAGGCTTTGGATTCCAATGGCGGCCATCATCGCAAAATTGGCCGCGAGAAAAGCCCGCCTCTGTACGCGCGTGTAGGAATCGCGTCGAAGGAACATGGCCCAGAGGAGCACGGCGACATAGAACAACAGAAGGACATACAGTCCGAGGAAGGCGGGTCCGTGCCGATACGAGCCCGAGGCGTCCACGAAGGAGAGGAGGCGGGTAACCGGATTCGAGACCGCGGCCAGCATCGCGATCGCCCAAGGCAGGGAGAACAGCGCCCGGAACGCCGGGGTCTTGGGGTACAGCCCGCCCGTGTCCAGGACATAGCGGACCGCGAAAAACGGTATCGAGTTATGGAAAAGGTAGAACAAAGTGACGGCGGCGGTGGCCGCCCAGGACGGGAAATCCGGCAGGGCGTTGATCGCGGCGGAGCTGACCACGCTGGCGACGGAGCTGCCCAGGGCGGCCCAAGCCAGGGGAAGGAAGCTCTTTCCCGGTCCGACTCGCTTCCGTTTCCGTTCGTAGAAAACAAACAGCGTGATGCCCGAGAGGACGATCGCCGCGATATCGAAGTCGATCACGTACATCCCGGGCTCCTCTCGCGGTAATAGGCCTTGAAGGCATCCGGAGGCAGGGGCTTCGAGTAGTAATACCCCTGGATGAAATCGACTCCCATGGACTTGAGGGCTTCCACCTGTTCGAGGGTTTCCACCCCCTCGGCTATCAGCGCGACATCGACCCGCTTGAACATGGCTATCACGCCTTCGAGCTCCGCGCGGCCGGAATCGGATTCGCCGGCGACGCCGACCAGGCTTCGATCCAGCTTGACCGTGGAGAAGGGTATCTGGACCAGGCTCAGGATGTTGGAATTCCCGACTCCGAAATCGTCGATGGCTACGGCGAAGCCCCTCGAGGCGAGGCCTTCCATGGTACGCTTCGTGGCCAGGGGAGACAGCGCGGCGGCGGTTTCGGTCACCTCGAAGCAAAGGTCGGAGCTCTTAAGTCCATGGCGGCTTGTGAAGGCGAGCATTCGCTCGGAGAGGTTGTACTGGGCGAACCGGACCGGGGAGAGGTTCACATCCAAATACCGCAGAGGAAGGCCCTCGGCCCGCATCGACGACAGGAACTCGCAGGCGCGTTCCACCACGAAATCGTCTATCCCGTGGATGAGGCCGTTGCGTTCGGCGATCGGGATGAACTCGTCCGGGCCGATCGGGCCCAGCTCCTCGTCGGTGAGCCGAACTAGGGCCTCCGCGGCCACGACCTGGCCGGTGCGGACCCCGACGATAGGCTGGAAATGGACCTTCAACTCCGAGCGCTCCAGCGCGCGCCGGATCGCCTCCACGACCGCGAGCTGCCGTCCCGCGCGCGCGAGGGAGAGCTGTGAAAGGCTGAGCCAGGAATCCCGGGGATAGTCCCGGCCCGGAAGCGAAAGGGTTCGATGCGCCTGGAAAACGACCAACGCGTCGCTTGCGTCTTCGGGAAGGACGATTTCGCAGAGCCGGGCATGCAGGGCGAAGCGCCGTTCTCCCAGGGACAGGGGCCGTCGGAAGCAATCGAGGATGCGCTCCCTCTCCGCGCCGGCCGAATCGGCGCCGGTATCGAGCAGGACGAAGACGTATTCGCCGAAATCCAGCCGGGCGGCGAAGCGCCGCCCGCCGAGATTTCCGAAAAGATGCCGGATCGTCTCGCGCTCCAGCTCCACCGCGGACTTGGGTCCGACGGCGTAGCCGAGGAATTCCTTGTTTTCGAGGGACACCAGGAACAAGGCGGCGCGCGAGCGCCTCTGGCCTATGCTCTCGAGCAGGGCGGCGAGCCCCGATCGATTGAAGAGCCCGGTCTGCCCGTCTATGAACACGTCGAAATCGTTGATGGTCAGGAGAATGATGAGCTCGGAGACGGCGATGCCGAAGTTGACGATAAGGAGCTCCGGGAAGAAGAATTGCAGGACGAAAGGACCGAGGGTGAAGGGCGGGAAAAGGGCGAGGCCGAGGAGCGTGCGCCCGGAGAGGGAAGCGCGTGCCCGTACGAGGCTGACAATGGAAACGGCCGCATACAGGGCGGAAATCCCGTATAGAACCGCAAGGCCCGGCTCCCTCGAATAGCGCATGGCCTCGTCGAAGGAAAAGGCGAAACGGGTCATCGGGTTGAATAGGATAAGGACCACCGCGGCGAGCCAAGGAGCCAGGAGAAGCCTCCTGTAGGCCCGTCGCAGCTGGAAATAGCCTCCGTCCATCACCAGGATGAAGATGCAGAACCCGGGCGCGACGGTATGCTGAAACAGGTAGTAGAGCGTATTGACGGCGTACATCGACCAACGCGGGTATTCGGCGGCCCTCGCGTACGTCACTACCCCGACTACATCCAGGACCGAAGCCCCAAGGCTTATGAAGAGCAGCGCCAGAAAGAAGCCGGTCTGCGGAATATTGAGGCGCCTTCTGGAATAAAAGAGGAAAAGATTGAATACCGATATCAGGATCGCCGCGATGTCGAAATTAATTTCGCCCATGCCGTAAAAACTATAGTAGCTGCCTATGCAAAATACAATGGACTCTCGGATTGCGTCCGGATCGGATTGACCGGCATTGGGCCGGGAGTGCCCAGTAAAAAAAGCGCGGGTGCGGAGGAAACTATGGGCCTATCCATTTTGGGGGAACGAATTGATAAAAAACGTTCGGCAGGCCCGCGTTTTGCCCTATACGTACGGAGCTTCCGCTGAATTCCCCCGGTGCGCGGATTGTCAGTATCTTTTCCCCATGTCCGACTGGACAATCGAGATAGCCCGGCGCATGGCGGATATTCCCGCCGCCGAATGGGACTGTCTCCCGGGACCCGGGGACCGGCCCCTCCTCTCCTGGGGCTTCCTGGCGCTCCTGGAGGAGTCCGGGTCCATCCGCCCGGAAACGGGTTGGAACCCGGTCCACATCCTCGTACGGGACCGCGGTTCGGGCAGACTGGCCGCGGCTGCGCCCTTCTACATCCGACAGGACTCCTGGGGGGACTTCGTCTTCGACCAGGAGCTGGCCCGGATAGCCCGGGAAGCGGGGCTCCGCTGGTACCCGAAGCTCGTGGGGATGGTTCCGGCCACCCCGGCCCCCGCTTGGCGGATCCTAACCGCGCCCGGGCAGGACCCGGCGGCCCTGTCCTCCCTCGTCCTGGACGCCGCGGAGGATTTGGCCCGGGAGGCCGGCATGGGAGGCGTTCACATCCTCTGGCCTTCCCAGGATTTAGCGTCCCTCCCGGCCGGGCGCCCGGGCTGGTCCGCCTGGCAACACCCCGCATTTCTCTGGACCGACGAAGGGTATGGGGATTTCCCCGGCTGGCTTGCGTCCTTCTCCAAGAACATGCGCCGGAACATCCTCCGGGAGCGCTCGGCCCTGGCCTCTGCGGGGGTGGTCTCCCGGATCATCCCCGCTCGGGAAGCCTCGGCCGAGCCTGGCCTTCTGGCCCAGTTCGCGGACCTCTACGAATCCCATACCGCGCGCTTCGGACCCTGGGCAGCCAAGTTCATGACCCGGTCTTTTTTCCTGCGGCTGCCCGAGTTCCTGCCGGAAGGCTGGGTCTTGAGCGTCGGCCAGCGGGAAGGCCGGACGGTCGGGATGGCCTTCCTCCTGGAGGGACCGGAGCGCCTCTACGGCCGGTACTACGGCGCGGCGGAAGAGATCCCCAACCTACACTTCGAGCTCTGCTACTACCGCCCGGTGGAATACGCCCTGGCTAGGGGCCTATACTCCTTCGACCCCGGCATGGGGGGGCCCCACAAGGCGCGCAGGGGCTTCCGCTCCGGGCTCTCGCCCTCCTTCCACCGTTTGTTCGACCCCCGCCTTGCGAAGTTTCTGGAACAAATTCTGCCCGGGGTAAACCAGGCGGAGGCGGAGGATGAAGCGGCGCTAAACCGGGAACTCCCGTACAAGGCCCCAGGATCCGGGGCCTCCGCCCTTCCGGGAAGATAAAACGGAACTCCCTCGCCCTTGCTTCTACCTTAACCTTTATATATTATAATAACTATATACTTCATCCAATCGACCGCGGTGAAAACCGTCGAGGAGCTCCCATGAAAACAGCACGAACACTGACCGCCCTGGCCTTTGCCTGCCTTGCCGTCGGGACGGCGGCGGCCCAGGAAAGCCGCGTCCGGACTTCCCTGGAGGCCGAGCTCGGCTTCATCAAGCTGCTCTCCCACACCTACCGGGTGGGCCCCGAAGGGACGAACACGAACTTCGACTTCGTGAACCAGGGGGGCCAGGAGATCCTCTTCCCCTTCAGCCGCTTCACCGTCTTCCTCACCATAGACACGAAGCACCAGATCCGCTTCCTCTACCAGCCCTTCGAGCTGGTCACCGAGGTGGACTTCCCAAGCACGGTGACCGTGGACGGCAAGGACTTCCTGGGCGCTACGCGGATGACCTATTCCTTTCCCTTCTATCGGGTGACCTACCAGTACCGCTTCCTCTCGGGAAGCCGTTTCTGGCTGGCCGGGGGCGGGGCCCTCCAGCTCCGCAACGCCTCCATCCGGTTCGAGGACCTGGCGGACTCGGACCTGGCGGTGTCCCAGAACCTGGGCATAGTCCCGGCCCTGGCCCTGTCCGGCCGCGCGGACCTGGGCGGCGGCTGGTACTTGGGCTTCGAAGCCACGGGGATCTACGCCTCCAGCGCGTTCTTCAACGGCGCCGACTTCAAGTTCGAGGGTTCCCTGCTGGACGCCTCCGCCCGGGTCGGGCTGGCCCGGAGCGACGGGCGGGACCTCTTCCTCAACCTGCGCTTCTTCGGCGGGTCCGCCTACGGGGTCTCCGAGAGCGACGGCGGAGCCTGGAGCGATGCCGACAGCCCGGAAACCGAGAACCGCATCGCCTCTCTGAGCCTCACGCTGGGGGCCGCGCTGAGATAGGCGGGGAAAGAAAAAACGGCGGGCGGGCTCCGGCTCCCTTCCTCTTTCGTTAACGGGCGGCCGCCTTGCCGCCCGCCGAGCCTTTCGCCATACTCTCCATAAATGAACGTCCTTTTTCACTACTACGCAGTCCGCTGGCTGGCCCGGGAGGCCGGGGTTCCGGAGGCGGAGGCGGAAATCCTGGCCCGCTCCTCCCAGCACGTGGACGAGGCCGTCCGGCCCCTCCGGATCGAGACGGGGCGGGCCCTCTACGATCTGGCGGTCACCCAGGACTACTTCTTCTGGGACGAGGCCATCCTACGGGACGTGTACCTCCCCTTTCACTTCCTGCCCGGGGATCCCGACGAGGCCGCCCGCAGGCGCAGGGACGGGGCCCGGAATCCCTGGGCCGTCACGCCGAACGGCGCCGCGGCCCGGAACCTCCTGGTGGACGCGTTGAAGACCGGAAATCCCTACCGCATCGGAATAGCCCTGCACGCCTTCGCGGACGGGTGGGCCCACCAGAACTTCACCGCCCGCTGGGAGGACTTCAACGCCCTGGACGTGGCGGTAGCCCTCCCCCCCGTTGGGCACCTCCAGGCCCTGACCTACCCCGACGAGCCGGGGCGGCTCTGGGCGGACTCCCGGCTCCTGCCGGAATGCTCCCGTATCGACAACGCCCGGCGCTTCCTCGAGGCGGCCCGCAAGATATTCCGCTACCTCCGGACCTGGATGCGCAGGCCCTTCGACGACGAGGAGCTCCTCCTTCCCAAGCTGGAGGCCCTGCTCCGGTCCCCGGGGGGGCGGGAGGGGGTCGAGGCGGCCTTCATCGTGGACGGGGACGTCCCCAAGTACGACAAGCGGGACTGGTTCTCCGCGGCGGGAGTCCTGGAGGGATACTCCGGCGCCCAGAGCTACCCGGGGTACGACAAGATCCTCTGGCTGAAGAGCCAGGCCCGCAGGCGGCTGGGCTCCGGGACGCAGACCCTCCGGGCGGACGAGGGCTTTTTCGAATCCGAGGCCGCCCGGACGCACCGGAAGGCCGCGAAGGAGGTCCTGGCCGGCCTGTGACCGCCGGCGCCGGGGCTTGACGGCCTAGGGCGGACGGGGCCGCCCCGGCTTCTGTCCGCTTTCCCCGGGTAGGGCCGAAGCTCCCCAAGCTGCCCCGGCATCCTCAAGGAAGAGGCTTAAGGAAGGCCCCGATTCCCTTTTCCAGGAGCTCCCCGTACTCCGGCACGTCGGCAAGCTCCACGGCCCGGGCCGGATCCTCCAGGGAAAGGGCGAAGGCGAACTCCGAGATAGCCGCCAGGTGCCGGGCCACCCGCTCCTCGATGGGATGACCCCGCTCGTCGAAGGGAACGTAGAGCCGGCCCAGCTTCTGGGCCTTCACGTAGTACGGATCCCGGCCCGTAAGAACCAGGGCCTCGTCCGTGCGGCCCCGGAGGCGCCCCTGGGAAGGGTTGGCCGTCTCCATGAGCACCGCCAGGGTCTCCGTGGCATCCCCCAGCTCCCGGTGGGTGAGCCCCCGCAGATTCTTCGGGGAGGGCTCCAGCCCTATCTTCACGTCCAGGAACTCCAGGCCCAGGACCACCTGGGAGGCCAGGGGCATGGCCCGTTCGTGGGCCACGATGGCGTTGATCACCGGGTACTCCGGGGATGCCTCGTGCAGGTCTATCGTGAGGGATATCCTCTCGGCCCGTATCAGCTCGGTGATCCCCAGGCAGACCCGCTCCGTCAGGGTGCCGTCCCGCCGGCCGGGATAGCCCCGGTTCAGGTTGCGGGTCTCGTTGCCCGAGAGGGCCTGGCCGGAGGCCGCGTGGATGTAGACGTCCGGGTCCGGCCACTGGTGCACGGGGTTCGTGGCCCGGGACCCGTAGCGGAAGGTCCGGGCCGAGCCGTCCGGCAGGGCTATGGAATAACGCTCGGGGGCACCCTCCTGGGGGTCGTTGTGGGTGAAGCCCGAGGCGTTCGCCCTCGGGATGACGTAGAGGGTCCCGGCTCCTACCTCGGCGTTCTCGATGAGAAGGACGGCGGCCAGGAAGCTGGACGGCTCGTTGGGATGGGTTCCCCCCAGCACGAGGACGGATCCCCCCTCCCGGGTTCCCTCCAGGACGTAGACCTCCGTGTCCCCCGGGGTTCCCCCCAGGTCCGGGAGCCACTCGGAGAGCAGGCGGATGCCGGTAACCCCGGGCCCGGGGACGAGGGGCTCGGGCTTCCGATGCTCCAGGAAACGGAGGGCCGAGGCCGCCGAGGCCGCCAGGGCGGCAAGGCAGATGACAAGGGCGGTTACATGATGGCGTTTCATGGCCCTGCCCCTACTTCAAAAGGAGGACCCGCAGGAGAAGAGGCACGGCCACCATGGCGGCCCCCGCCTGCTTCCGCCAGTCCTTCTCGGTCCAGAGGTTCCACGCGACGAAGGCCAGGACGGCCGCCGCGATTATCCGGTACAACAAAGTCATCAATTTGCTCCTAATTCAGTAGATCGCCCGGATCCGCTTGGAGAAGGCTATGAACGCAAGGGCCCACGCCAGGATGACGAGAGAGGGCGCCACCAGCTTGCGGAGCACCCGGGAGTACTTCTCCTCCCCCACCACCTGGGCCGCGAAGATGGCCGAGAGGGCCGTGGGGGGCATGAAGTCCCCCAGGGAGGCTATGAGGGAGAGGGCCGCGGCGGTCACGATCTGGTCCTTCCCCAAAAGCGCAAGGAGGAAGGGCACTCCCAGGACGCTCGACGCGCCGAAGGCGGACACGGCCCCGAACAGGGGTATGGATACCGCGATGGCGGCGTAGAGCAAAGCCGGGGGCACCGAGAGGGCGCTTACGACCACGAAGCCCCGAACCCCGGTGAGGGTCATCACTTGGATGAACATCCCCACCCCGGCCAGGATCCCCAGCACGGGCAGGGCGTCGTTCACCGCGGCCTTGGCCGCCCGGGCCGGGTTGAAGCGCCGTCCGGAGACCGTCCCCAGCGCGGCGCCGATCAGGAACACGACCGGGAGCCCCATGCCGAAAATCCCGGGCAGGGTCTTCCCCAGGACCATGAGGGCCGCGACCAGGAGTATCGGGGCGAAGAGGCGTAATCCGTACTTCTCGTAGGTCTGGAAGTCCAGCTTCTTCGAAAGGCTCTCCCAGTCCACCGCCCGGACATGCCGTAGCCCTATCCACAGGGAAAAGAGCACGGCCAGGGGGAAGGTCAGGAGGGCCAGGGGGACCTCGAAGCCGACGTAGGGCATATCGATCCCGCCGCCTATGATCATGGCGGGGATGTTCACCGGGGGGGCCGTCATCCCCAGGATGCCCGCCATGGCTATGAAAGCCCCCGCGCTCGGCACGGGAAGCCCCAGGGCCAGGAGGACCGGGGCCACCACGGCCCCCGCGGTGAGCACCGAGGCGCTGGAGCTCCCGGTGATCATGCCCGGGAACATCGCCACCAGCATAAGGAGGGGCAGAAGGAGGGCGGGTGCGCCCCGGAAGCGCCGGATGATGAGGGCGTTCAGGGCTTCCAGGGCCCCCGACTCCTGCACCGTCCGCATGAAAACCATGGCCGTGGCGATCACCAGGATCGTGTCCACGTACCCGAAGGTTCCCTCCACGAGGTGCCGTACCGAGAGGCCGTTCCCGGAGGCTAGGAGCCCCGCCGCGGCGGCCAGGAGCATGGACAGGGAGACCGGAAGCTTCGCCGCGAAGGCGCACGCCGCGAAAACCCCCACCATGACCAGGAAGAGGATCAGCTCGAAGGGCACGGCGGACGCCTCACTTGAAGGCGGCGGCCAGGGGCGCGCCGACGGCGGATATCTTGGCCACCTTCACGATGGGGATGCCCGCCTGACCGGCCAGCTTCGTGAAGAGGCCGTCCTTGTCCCCGTCCTCCACCACGATCACGTAGTCCGAGGCCGATACGCACAGGGTGATGAACGCGTCGGACAGGGTGCCCCGCCGGGCCTCCCCCCCCACGTGGACCGCCAGGATCTTCATGCCGAGCTCCCGGGCCCGCTTGAGGAGGGCCCTGGCCCGCTCCATCTCCGCGTCCGAGGAGATGCCGGCGGCCCCCAGCCCCTTGGAGCTGCCACCGACGGCCAGGATGAGGGTCCGGGCCCCGCCGGGAAGGGCGGCGGCCTTTACCAGGGTATCCGCGGTAAAGGGTATCTTGCCGCGGCCCAGGAGGACCTTTACCATCTCGATGTCCGCGCTCTGGCCCACGGAGGTCAGCAGGGCGGGCTTTTCGGCGAAGGCCGCGGGGGCCTGCGCGGAAAGGCTCGCGGCCGCGGCCAGGGCCAGAAGGACGAAGGGAACGAAGCGTCGCATGGGAACTCCTTAGCAGGATGTTGAAAAAGCCGGTTGCTTTTCCAACATCCTTTGCAGTTGCCGTCCGAGTACGGACGGCAACTGGTACACTTTGGAAGTGTTGAAAATGTGTCTACACACATTTTCAACACCTAGTTTGAATGATCGGATGGCGTGAACCGCCCGGGGGCACATGGGCGCCCCGGGCTGCTTTTCAGGAAAACCGGATCAGAACCCCGCGGCCTGTCCGTCCCGCCGGGGGTCCGCGCCTCCGCGCAGCATCCGGGCCCGCCGGTCGAAGAGCACGGCGTGGACGCCCCCGAAGTACGCGTCCCAGTCGCCCCGGACGTTCACGGTGTGCCCCAGGGCCTCCAGCCCCTTCAAGGTGTTGATGGACGCGCGGCCCTCCAGCTGCACCGGCCCGGAGGCCATGGCGAAGACCCGGGGGGCCAT
>CAYTYG010000019.1:4983-6719 GCA_964441515.1 uncultured Treponema sp. | reverse complement strand
CAACCGCCGCGATGATGCGGGTGGCGCCCGGGGATCCCACGGTCAGGAAGGGCCTCCCCTCCGGGTCCAGGACCAGGGTGGGGGTCATGGAGGACAGGGGACGCTTGCCGGGCTCTATGGACTGTACGTGCCCGGGCTTCAAGGCGAAGTCGTCCATGTGGTCGTTCATGATGAAGCCCGCGCCGGGCACCGTGACGCCGGATCCGAAGAAGTAGTTGATGCTCTTCGTGACGGCCACCATGTTCCCGTCCTTGTCCATGACGGAGAAGTGGGTGGTGGAACCGCTCTCGTAGCGGGTCGGGTCGTCCGCGGTCGCGGAGCCCATGGCCTTGCCCATGTCGATCTTGGCGGCCAGGACCTTGGCGTATTCCTTGTTCGTGAGACCCGCGAGGGGAACCTTGACGAAGTCGGCGTCCGCCATGTACTTGCCGCGGTCCGCGAAGGCCAGGCGCAGGGCTTCGACCCAGGCGTGGGTGCAGGCGGGGGTCCCGGGGCCCATCTTGGCGATGTCCATGTTCTCCAGGATATTGAGGATCTGGATCACGTGGGTGCCCCCCGAGGAGGCCGGGGGAACGGAGATGATCGTGTAGCCCCGGTAGGTACCGCTTACGGGCTTGCGCACCTTTACCTTGTAATCCGCCAAGTCCTGGGCTGTAAGGATGCCGCCGGCGTCCCGGACGGCCTTCGCGATGCGCTCGGCCATCTCGCCCTTGTAGAAGGCGTCCGCCCCCCCCTTCGCGATCCGGCGCAGGGTGGCCGCGAGGTCGGGGTTCTTGATGGTCTCGCCGACCTCGTAGGGAAGCCCGTCCTTGGTGTATATCTTGGCGGTGGCGTCGAACTGGTTGATCTTGGCCAGGTTGTCCTGGATCAGGGCCGCCAGGTTTACCGTAACCGGTATGCCCTTCTCGGCCCACTCGATGGCGGGGGCCAGGACCTTCTCCCGGTTCATCTTCTTGGAGCCGTAGTTTTCCAGGGCGTACAGGAGCCCCGCGAGCTCCCCGGGGACCCCGGAGGAAAGCCCGCCCACCACGCTGGCGTTACCGACGACCTTGCCGTCCTCGCCGTATTTGTACATATCCGCCCGGGCGGCCGCTGGGGCCGTCTCGCGGAAATCGATGACCACCGCTTCCTTCATCTTGGCCATCTTGATGATCATGAAGCCGCCCCCCCCGAGTCCGGAGGCGTTGGGCTCCAGGACCCCCAGGGCGAAGGCCGTGGCTATCGCGGCGTCCACCGCGTTGCCGCCCTTCCGGAGTATCTCGACGCCCACCTGGGAAGCCTCGGGCTTGGCCGCGGCCACGACGCCCTTGGCCCCTTCGGCCGCGCGGCCGTAGAGGTTGACCGGGGTTTGGGCGAAAGCCGCAGCCGCCAACGCGGCCAGGGCAAGGACAGCCCATCCTTTCTTCATAAGATCCTCCTTTTATGGAATACAATAACTTCTCAACTATATAGCATTCAGAATGCCTGTCAATCTCCGGCGCGGCGCCGCGCGTCCGGCAGCCCGGCCGTTGCCGGGATTCCCGGGAACCGTTACCATGGCCGGTGGGGAGGACGGATGAAGAAACGAAGGACATCCTGCTTTGCCGCCGCGGCCGCCCTGGCGCTCCTTTCCTCCTGCGCCACGGATGTAGAGGGCCTGCTCTCCGATGGCGCCGCGGAAGGCGGCGGATCGGCGCGGCGCTTGGGCCATGACGAACTCAGGGCGGGCGTCCGCCTATCGAACCGCGTCGCCGTGA
>CAYTYG010000019.1:1120-4973 GCA_964441515.1 uncultured Treponema sp. | reverse complement strand
CTTTCCTCCTGCGCCACCCGCATACCCTACCGGAAGCCCGTGGACGCGGCCGCTCTCTTCCCGGAGGGAGCCGCCGCGTACCTCAGGGTGGAGGGCTCCCTCCTGTCCCGTACGGCCGAGACCCTCCTGGAGCCTGGGGACCGGAAGGCCGCGCGGCCCTTCCTGGACCGCACGGACCGCGTCACCGCGGCCGTATTCCTCCCGGGTCCCGGGGAGCCTCCCGACGCGGCCCCCCGCGGCCCGGAGCTCTACGGGCTGGCGGAGGGCTCCTATCCCGCGGGGGCCGCGGCATTCCGGCTTCGGCTTTCCCGGGACTGGAAAAAAGAGGGCCGCAGCCTTTCCTACCGCGGCGGGGAGGTCCGGGTGGCCTTCGCGGACCGGCGGCTCCTGGCCGCGGGAACGGGAGACCTGGAGCCCCTCCTGGCGCGGCTTTCCGACCCGGGGCCCCACCCCGTGCCGGAGGACCTGCGCCCCCTTTGGGAGGCGGAGGGCGCCCTGTGGCTCGAACGCCCCGCAGCCGTGCTGGGAGCCCTCCTTGGGAAGGACGCCCCCGATATCCCCGCCTCGGGCGTCCTTCTCTCCCTTTCCCCCGGGGAGGCGGCGTATCGGGGCGCCTGGGTCTTCGAGTTCCCGGACGGGCGGAGCGCCCGGATATTCAGCCCCCTTTGCCGTCTTTTCCACGTCCTGTGGATCCGGGCCGCCTGGGGAGCGGACGCGGAGGCTGCGGAAAAAGCCCTGGGGCAAACGGTCTGGCGCGTCGAGGGCGGCCGGGTGACCGCCGAGGGCTTCACGATCCCGGGGCCGGAGGCCCTGGCGGTTTTCGTGCGGGCACCCGGGTGAGGAAATCCTGGAGGGCCGGTACCAGCCCCGGGGAGAGCGGGAAGGACGGGTCGGAGAAGGACGCGTAGTTCTCCTCCACGTCGTTGCCCACCCGCTTCAGCATGTGGTTCGTCTCGGGAAGAAGGACCGCCTCCGCGGCGGGGGCCGCCATCCTCAGGAGGTCGAACTCCTCCATCGTGACCTGCAGATCCAGGTCCCCCTGCATAAGGAGGACGGGAAGGCCCGCGGCGGATAGGGCCGCCAGCTCCTTTCCCAGGTCGTACCGCAGCCAGGAGGCGAGGTAGGGCTGGAAGCTCCGCCGAAAAAGATTGTCTATATAGGGGCTCACCTCGTCCACGAAGCGCCCCGCCTCCAGCTCCGCGAGCACCCGGGCGATCTCGTCCCGGTACTCCGGGGGAGCCCCGGCCGCCGCCTCGTCGATCATCCGGCGCAGGGTTCGCCCGGAGACGCCCATCGCGGCCAGGGCGTCCGCCCGGGCCTCCCGCAGGGCCGCCGCCCCCACCAGCGCCCCGTCCCCGTGGCCGAAGACGACCAGCATCGAGAACCGCCCGTCCCCGTCGAAGGAACGGATGCAGGCGGCCGCGTCCGCCACGTGGTCCGCGAAGGTCAGGCTCGCCTCGTCCCGTACCAAGCGGTAGGCCCGCCCGGCGCCGCGCTTGTCGTAGCGGAAGCTGGCCATCCCCGCCTCCGCCAGGGCCTCGGCCAGGAGCCGGAGGCTGTCGTTCCGTCCCGGCACCTGCCAGTTGTTGCCGTCCCGGTCCGTGGTTCCGGACCCCGGCAGGAGAATGAAGAGCGGAACGGGCCCCGGGGCTTCCTTGGGCAGGAGCAGGGTGCCCGGGAGGACGCACTTCCCCGTGTCCATGTCCAGGTCCCCGGAGCTCTCGGGCTGGGGTTCCGGGAAGGCGAGGGAAAAGGAGCCCTTCCTCCCGCGCTGGAGCAGGACGCCGGAAACCTTTTTCCCGTCCCGCAGGCCCGCTCCCTCCAGAGGGTCGTCCCCCAGGGGAACGGAGAAAAAGAACTGGCTGCCCTGGGCCCGCAGGGTTTCCACGGGCCAGCCGAAGGCGTCCAGGGAAGGCATGTCCAACAAGGCCCCGCCGGGGAATATCCTCAAGGTGGCGGGCTGCTCTTCCTCGTCTATACGGAAGGCCCCCTCCCAGAGCCCCAACCACGAAGCGTCCTGGGCGCCCACAAGGGCCTTCGGGGCCAGGAGCAGGGCCAGGAGGGCGAGGGATGCGCGGCGTCTTTTCATCCCGCAAGTATACCCGCGAACCGGTCCGGGCTGTCCAGAAGCCCCGGCGGAATCAGGGTCCGCCGGCTTCGCTCAGGACCTCGAAACCCCGGGCGGAGGACCTTCCCTCCTCGTCCATGACTGTAAGGACGTGGGGTCCCTGACCGGGCCGGGATTCTATCCGGTGATCGGACCCCCGGGTCTCGCCCAGGTACTCCCCGTCCAGGTGCCAGAAGAGCCGCGTTCCGGATTCCCGGTGAACGGCCCGGAAAACGGCCCGGCCCGGCGTCCCGTCCAGCTCCACGGGTATGTAGAGCCGGGCCCCTTCCTCCGGAACCAGGACCGCCACGGGGTTTTCCGAGGAGCAGCACCCGGGAAGCCAGGGGGGAAGGGGCCGGTACGCGGGATGGCCGGCCCGGTAGTACCATTCCAGGGCCGGGGGCAGGACGAAGCGCCCTTCCGAGACGAGCCTGTCCAGGGGAAGGCAGTCCGCGGTAGCCCGGTGCCCCCGGTCCTCGGTGAGGTGGATCCGGCGGCAATAGGGACAGAGCCGGGGGGGAGCCGCGCCGGAGGGCACGGGGATCCGCAGGGATGCCGCGCAATCCGGGCCCGCCAGGTACCCGGAATCGGCGCAGACCGTCTCCATGCGCAGGGATCCCGGCAGGGGCTCGAACCAGGGATCCCGGGGCAGGAGCTCGAAGACCTCGAACAGGAGGGGGGCGGCCGCCTCCGAGCCCCGGAGCTCCGGCCTCCCCTCCCCCGTCGCGTTGCCCACCCAGACGGCCACCGCGTGCTCCGAGGTGACGCCGATAGCCCAGGCGTCCCGGAAGCCCTGGCTGGTCCCGGTCTTCCAGGCTATGCGGCGCCCCTCCGCGTAGTCCTTCCAGGCGGCCTCCTCCGCCGGGCGCCCTACTTCCAGGAGGGCCTGCAGGGTGAGAAAGGCCGCCCCGGCGGAGGCGGGTACGGAAGCCTCCGACGCGGCGGGAGCCGGCGGGTCCCGCAGGTACGAGAGCCGAGGGGGGCCCGCGTCCCCGCCGGCGGCCCGGGCCAAGGCCGCATAGGCCCCGGCGGCGTCCCAAAGGGTGGCCTCGGCGCCCCCCAGGATGAGCGTGAGCCCGTAGGCCCCGGCCGTCCGGTGGAGGTTCGAGAATCCCCAGCGTTTTAAGAGCGCCAGGAAGGCGTCGATCCCGAAGGACCGGAGGAGGCGCACGAAGGGCACGTTCAGGGAGTGGGCCAGGGCCTCCCGGGCGGGGACGGCCCCGGAATAGGAGCGGGTGTTGTTCTCGGGGGAAAAGGACCCGAAGCTGGTGGGGAGGTCCGGAACCAGGGAGCGCGGGGTAAGCTCCCCACCGTCCAAAAGGGCGGCGTAGAGGAAGGGCTTGAGGATGCTCCCGGTGCTCCGGGGGGCGGCGGCGCAGTCCACCCACAGGGCCCCTTCCCGGCCGCCGGAATCCCTCGGCTCTCCCGCGTTTCCCACGTAGGCCCGGACGGCGCCGCTTCGCACCTCCGCCACGATCACCGCCGCGTTGCGTATCCCCCGGGGGGCCAGCCGGCCGGAGTGTCGGTCCGTCACGGCCCGGACTCGCTCCTGGAAGCCCGCGTCCAGGGAGGTCTCCACGCGCCTCCCCTCGAAACCGTCCCGAAGAACCCGTTCCAAAAGGTGGGGCGCCAGCCGGGGTAGCGCGTCCGGCTTTTCCGGAAGGGGCTCCGCGAGGGCCGCTTCCAGGTCCTGGGGGCTCAAGTCCCCCCGGGCGGCCAGATAGCCCAGCAGGGCGTCCCTGCGCT
>CAYTYG010000019.1:0-1110 GCA_964441515.1 uncultured Treponema sp. | reverse complement strand
CTCCCGGAGGCGGCCCCGGCCGGCGCCGGGGTGCACCAAGGCGGGCGAGTTGGGGAGTACCGCCAGGGTCGCGGCCTCGGCCCAGGTCAGGTCCGTCGGGGGGCGGCCGAAGTAGCGGAACGAGGCGGCCTGGAGGCCCACGACGTTCCCGCCGAAGGGGGCGTGGGCGGCGTAGAGGGCCAGGATCTCCCGCTTGTTCCGGGTGGCTTCCAGGCGCACCGCGTACAGGAGCTCCAGGATCTTTTCCGGCACGGTCCTGGGGCGGCCGCCCCGGGCCATGCGGGCCACCTGCATGGAGATCGTGGAGCCCCCGGAGACCACGCGCCCGGCCCGGGAGTTGGAGAGTAGGGCCCGGACCAGGGCCCGGGGGTCGAAGCCCGCGTGCCCGTGGAAGCGCCGGTCCTCGAAGGCCGTCAGGGCCCGGGCGTAGCGCTCCGGGACCTCCCGGCTCGGGGGAAACCTCCACTGCCCGTCCCCCGCCGTCCTGGCGCCCAAAAGGACGCCCTTCCGGTCCCATAGGACGGTGGAGTAGGAGACGGGGAAGGACGACGGCCCGGGGAGCAGGGTCCCCAGGGCTAGGAGGAGGGCCGCCCCCGCCGCGACGGGGGCGAGCTCCCGGGGCCTCACTTGGAGCGGAGCCCGCTGTTCAGGGTGGGGTTTGCGGGCGCCTCCGCCCCGGGGCGCATCCAGGCCCCCCGCTCCAGCGCCCGGTACTCCGCGTCGTACATGGCCTCCGCGTAGGCCCCGGGCCGGTAGAACCGGCCGTTGTAGGTCTTGTTCGCGAAGATCCGGACCACCGTCTCCTTCCCGGGCCCCAGGTCCAGGTAGGTGAACACCCGGTCGTCCCGGATGTCCTGGTAGGAGTAGTCCCTCCTCGGGTACCACCAGGGCCGGCCCGAGTCCCGGCCGTCTCCCTCGTCCCAGGTCTGGCGTTCCTCGGAGCCGATCCGGAAGTTGCGGATTTCCCAACCCGAGGGCAGCTTCTGGGTGAGGGCCACGTTGCGCACGGTCTTGCGGGTCAGGTTCCGGACCGTGGTCTCCACGACGATGTCCGAGAGCTGGGGCGCCGTCTCCGGGTTGATCCTTCTACCCTCCATGTCCTTGTACACG
>CAYTYG010000018.1:13969-18168 GCA_964441515.1 uncultured Treponema sp. | reverse complement strand
AACGCCCAGCTTTTGGAGGAGCGCAAAGCCTACGACGTCCAGGTGAAGAGCTTCGAGACCGAGATCGAGCACATCTGGGACGTACTGGAGATGCGGTACGCGGATTCCAAGTTCCTGAAGCGGATAACGGATTTCGACGACCTTGCGAAGATCTACCGCCGGAAGATCAAGAGGAAGATCAAGGACCAGAAGGGCGAGCCCGCATACGAGGATATCGCCAAGGTCTGGGACGAGATTTCCTTCATCAAGCCGGCCGAGACCGAGGTCGAGAAGATGAACCGCACCTATCTCTTCGAGAAGGATAAGCTGCGCTCCAAGCTGATCATGATGAAGGACAAGCTCAAGCACATGTATTCCTACCAGTACCCGATCGAACGCCGGGTGATGGAGGAGCGGCTTGCCTTCCTGGAGAAGGAGTTCTTCCGGTTCGATTACATGATCAATCCCTACCATATCCAGCCCGGCATACTCCTGGATGTGGACATCTGCTCGATCAAGCGCAAGAAAGCCACCCTGGACGGAATGGCCAACGTTCTGAACGAGTTCCTGCACGGCGTGTCCAAGGGCTTCCAGGACGCTGCCTTCGCGGCCTTCAGCCGCCGCCGCTCCACGGTCCGGGAGGATATCGCGCAGAGCTTCGGCCCGACCGAGGGCGAGGAGTCCAATCCCGCCAACGACTACCTGTCCATGCTCAACGCGGACACTACACCGACCATCCAGGCGCCGGAGTCCGTTACGGTTAGAGCCTCCGCTTCCAAATCCCGAGGCCGCCCCACCCGGGGAGTGGTTGACGCCGGGAAGAGGAAGACCGTTTCCAAGGCCAAGAAAGCCGCCGGCAGAGGCCGAAGGAAGGGCGAGAGCGGAATCAGGGAGCTTTAATCCATGTGAATTCGAAGGGCCCCCCTTATTCTTGGGGGGCCCTTCGTTTTTTTTTCGCTCTGGGAAGGGCCGCATGCTTCCGCGCCCGTACCGGTCTTGATTATTAGCCTCCAGCGCGCGAAACTCGGAGTAGGAATGGAAAGGAGCGATATATGGGTTGTCAATTCGAGGCATTGGCAGATAGGGCAGGATTCAATACATCCGTCCGGCAGATAAAATCGACCCTAGGCGTGGTGGAAAGGGTGGGAGCCAAGGAGAATCTGGCGGACCTGATATCCGAACTGCTGGATGAGAAGGCGATTACCCAGGATTCCATACCGCCCCTTGTCTCCATGGTATTGAAGGACAAGTTCGGATACGCAAGCGTTTCCGTGAACCTTCCGTCGGAGGGCGAATTGGGTAACATAGCCTCCTCGGTCGCTGGATGGAACGCCGTGGATCTGGTTTCCGTCTATTATCACCCGGATCTGGGACCAGTCGCGGTCAATCCGAAAAATCCCGCCCATCTCGCCAGATTGGAGCATATCCACAAGTACGAACTCCTGGTCGTGTATGCGGGAAATTTCGGGAAAAAACCGGACCCGAAGCTCTTCGAGACGGCCGCGCGGTCTCTGGCCGACATCTTCGCCGGAAAGATCGTGAAAGCTACTCCGGCTTTTCTGAAGGGAGAATGCGCGTACAAAGCCGGTCCCATTAGAGCGAAAAAGCCGGCGGGCGAAATAAAGGCCGGGAAAGCCGCGAAGTCCCCGGGGGTCGGTAAGAAGAAAGGACCCTTGAGCCGCAAGGCCCCCGTAAAATCCGTTCTGCCTGCGGTGCTGAAGAAGGCGGCGACGGTAGCCGAGGAATCCGCCGCGGCGGCGCCCTCCCTGCGCCCCGGGGTTCGCATGACGCCCATGTATTCCGTCCTGGTCACGAACGAGCTCTTCCACAACGGGAACGTGGAAGCCTGGAAGCGGATCATAGAGAGCTATCGTGCGAAACACCCCGATCTTGACGTGATCGTCTACTACGACCGCGAGCGCATCACGAACCTGAACGCCCTGTTCAAGTGGGGCAAGGTTAAGCGGGGGACGACCATACAGTTCGCGGTGGTCGGAGAGAAGATCGCAGATGTGGCCAAGCTTCTACGGTACCTTCAGCAGGGGGCCAGCCACATGTTCGAGGCTTTCCTGAAGGGCCCCGTGAACAGCGTATTACCGCTGTTTTAACCGATAAGGGAGTAGGAGCTGTCATGAAAGGGAACATACATTATTTCAGTCAGAAGGATACGATCAAGAAGACGGTGGATCCCGAGAAGCTGGGACAGCGGGGACGGCAGGCCAACGAGTTTGCCGAACTGGGGCTTCCCATTCTTCCCGGTTTCATCGTGGACGCGGAGATCGCCAGCCATCTGGCCAATAAGGATATAGCGGGGGACTGCAAGCCTATTCTTCATAAAATCGAGGGCGTGACGGGAAAGAAGTACGCGGATCCCAAGAATCCGCTTCTTTTAAAGATTGTCATCTCCCCCAACCTGGCCGTTTCGGATTATCCGACGCTCCACAATTTCGGGTTGACCCGGGGCACGGTGGCCGGTTTCAACACATGGGTAGGAGCGAGGTTCGGCGCTCACGAGGTGCTTTTCCTGGTGCGAGGCATGTTGAAAGTGGAAGAGCGTGTAGCGGAGATGGAGAAGCGAGAGAAAGACCTCGCGAAAATCCGCGCCGCCCTGGAGAAGGCCGAGAAGGCCCTGGATATAGAGAAATTCAACGATTCCGCGGAGGATGTCATCCGGGCATACGAGGGGCTCCTTCCCAAGGGATTCTTCGACGACCCATGGAAACAGCTGGACCTGGCCATACGGCGCATCTCCCGGCTCCTGGAACTGGACGAACAGGATGCCGAGGATACGGCGATCCTGGTCCAGCCCATGGTATACGGGAACTACGGAAAGGACTCCGCCTCCGGGGCCTTCTTCACCCGGAACGTAGTCACCGGGGAGAAGAAGCTGCAGGGCGAGTTCTACCAGGAGCGTTTCAACGAGATCGGGGCCGAGGGGCAGGATATCAACAAGATTTCCGCCGCTCATCTGAAGGAACTGGAGGCCGTGGCCCGTAAGCTGGAGGATCACCTCAAGGAGATACGCCAGATACGGTTTACCATCGAGAACAAGAAACTCTGGCTCATTGAACAGCGGCAGGTGGTCGCAAAAAGCACCCAGGCGGATATACAGCTTTACCTGGACCTGAACAGGCGTAAGGTCGTGGACGAGACCTTCGTTGTGAACTCCATCAAGCCCGGCCGTCTCAACGAGATCCTGCATCCCATTGTGGACATGGCCTCCGTCAAGAAGCTCAAGGGAATTTCCGGCGGCATCGCCGGAGCCCCGGGCGCCGCGATCGGCCGGATCTACTTCACGACCGAAGCGCTCCTGGACGCTTACCGGGTGGCCCAGCAGAAGGGCCAAGACAAGCGGATGATCCTCTGCATGCCCGCCACCTTCGCGGACGACGTAAAGGCCATAGAGGTGGCTACCGGCGTGCTATCCACGGAAGGCGGGTATTCCGCCCACGCGTCCGTCGTGGCCCGGCAATACGGGAAGGTATCCCTCGTGAAGCCCGAGCTCCGCATCCGGGGGAAGAAGGCGGTCCTGGGAAGCCAGACCCTCAATGAGGGCGACTATATCACCATCAATATACCGTATTATGGGGAGCCGACCATCTGGTTGGGCAAGGCGGACCTCATAGAACCGAAACCCGGCGAATCGGGGCTGCTGGACTTTATAGCCCTGGCCAAGAAAGCCCTGCGCCGTTTCCACGTTCGAGCAAACGCAGATAATCCGAGGGACGCAGGCCTCGCCCTGTCCTTCGGCGCGGAGGGCATAGGGCTCTGCCGGACGGAGCACATGTTCTTCAACGAAAAACGCATCAATACATTCCGGGAGATGGTCCTCGCGGACTCCCAGAAGGAAAGGCAAAAGGCCCTCGCGAAGCTCCAGGTGATGCAGAGGGAGGATTTCTACGGCCTTTTTAAGACCATGGCCGGGAAGGAAGTAACGATACGCCTGTTGGACGCTCCCCTGCACGAATTCCTGCCCCATAACGAAACCGAGATGGAGAGCTTCCTCAAGTACCTGGGTGCGGGAACGAAGGCTTCCAAGGGAGGGCTTTCCAAGGCGGAGGTGCGTGCGAGATTCGACGCCCTGTCGGAGTTCAATCCCATGCTCGGGCACCGGGGCTGTCGTATTGCCGTGAGCTATCCGGAGATCTACGAGATGCAGGTGCGGGCCATCTTCGAAGCGGCGTACAAGCTTAAGTCCGAAAAGGTGGATGTCCGCCCGG
>CAYTYG010000018.1:0-13959 GCA_964441515.1 uncultured Treponema sp. | reverse complement strand
GCTGATCGTGTACGGCAAGAAGATCGAGGGCAAATCCTACCGGGGGTTGGTGGAGATCGAGGAGCTGGTCCGGTCCGAGCTGAAGGCCAAACCGCTTGCCTACAAGATCGGAACCATGATCGAGCTTCCCGCGGCGGCCCTGCAGGCCGGGGAGATCGCCCGGTACTCGGAATTCTTCAGCTTCGGGACGAACGACCTCACCCAGACCACCTTGGGGATCAGCCGGGACGACTTCAACGGATTCATGCCGGATTATTCGCAGTTCGATCTAATAGAAGGAAATCCGTTCTCGGTCCTCACGGCGTCCGTGAAGGAATTGATAGGCATGGCCGCAAGAAGGGGCAAGCTGACGCGGCCGGACCTGGTGACGGGACTTTGCGGGGAGCATGGGGCGAATCCGGACAATATCCGCTTTTGCATGGAGGCGGGACTGGACTATGTTTCCTGCTCACCCTACCAGGTCCCCCTCGCGCTCCTGGCCATCGCCCAGGTGGAGCTCGATTCCGTCAAGCCGGTGAAACAGTCTTAACGGGCGCGGAAGCCATGCCTATCTAGCCGCGGCTTCGTCGATAGGAACTTGTTTTTCCCGAAACGAGAAAGGCCGTCCTCCAAAGCGGGGGGCGGCCTTGCCGATTTCTAAAACGGCTTCGAGGGAAGACCGTTCCGAAGGCTTTCTAGGAAGTGTATTCCACGGAAAGGGTTTCCTTGGCCGTTTCTATGACGGCCGCGGCGACCTTCTTGGCGTCGGACAGGGGGACTCCCGCTTCCTTGTTGAATGTCTTCTCGAAGAACATCCGCATGGAATCGAACATGTCGGGAAGATAATAAAAACAGAAGGTGAAATTTATGCCCGCGGGCTTCAGGACCGTGAACGAGCCGTAGGAAAGGACCGCCTTTTTCCCGTAGTAGACACGGGTCTGGTTTTTTGCGGTGATGCAGTTCAACTCGCTGAATCGGAGAGGGATCTGTTCCGAACTGGACCGAACAAAGGGTTCCTCGCTCTTCTTGGAGTAGTTTTGGGGTTCTACTAGTATATAAAGCTTCTTCCCGTCGGTATGGAAAGTCAGTCCGTCCTGGGAAGGGTAGATGGACTTGACGTTGCTGTAGGCGATAACCTCGTACCGAGAGTACGCCGTATTCGGGCTGAAGAACGAGGAGACTATGAAGCCGTGGTCCTTGGGAAGCTGACTTTTCTCATACGCGGTAAAGAGATCCACGGCTTTCATCGACATACAATTCCTCCTTACGCTCTGAGTATACCTTATTCGTCGCGTTTGGCAAGCGAAACGCTCGATCTCGAAGACCGTGCCAATTTATCCGCGGCTGCCTTGTATTTATCGGCAAGCTGGGGAAGCCCGGAGTTGCTGTAAATACGGGAAAGATTGCGGAGGGGCCGGGGATCCCTGGGGTCGAGCTCCGCGGCCTTCCGGAAGCAGTCTAGGGCTTTTTCCACGTGCCCCTTCCGGGCGTGCAGGATACCCAGGGCGGACCAGGGAGCCGCCTTTCCGACGAAGGGGGCGCCCTTTTCGAGGAGCTCGACGGCAACGGCAAAGGCCCCCGATTTTTCCAGGCAAAAGGCGAGGCCCATAAGGTATTCCGAACTCGAGGGAGAGGCGCGGAGCAGGGAACGATAGAGGGCGCCCGCCTCCCGGAAGCGTCCAAGGTTGCGGTAGCACGCCGCGAGAGCGGCATGGCTGGAGGCCCCGGGGCCCTCGTAGGGCGCGCCTTCCTCGATGGCGGCGGCGGCTTCCTGATAGCGATGGTTCGCCATGAGGACGTTGACGTATTCGCGGCGAACCGGCGCGTTGTCCGGCCATCGCGCTAGGTAATCGGCATACGAGGACAAGGTTCCGGTTAGATCTCCCAGGGATTCACCGCAGGATATCCTGTACAGGGCGGATAGCTCCTGACCGGGTTCCACCTGGAAAGTACGGTCGAACCATCCACGGGCGAGGTCGGGCCTGCCGGAGCCGTAGAGGGCTTCCCCCAGGGCGAACATGAGTTCGGGGTCCGCGGGTCGGAGTTTCAGGAGCCGCTGCAGGGATGACAGGATTTCCGGACCCTTCTGCTTTAGACGGCAGCGGCAGAGGACGGACCAGTATTCCACGGCATCGGGATCCGCCCCCGCTTTTCGAGCCTTGTTGAAATCCGACAGGGCTTCCGCGTAGGAAGAGAGCCTCCATCGGCAGACGGCCCGACCGAACAGCAATTCCTGTTTCCCAGGGTCCAGCTCCAGGGCCCTGGAGAAATGTTCGGCGGCGCGGTCGAACCGGCCCATGCCCCGGCACGCTTCCGCCGCAAGGGCTCGCATTCCGGCGTCCGGCCCCGAACGCTTCAGGACGGATACGGCAGCCCGGAGGGCACCGGTATAGTCCCCGTCCGAAAGAAGCGCGGCGGCCCGGAAACGCTCCGCGGAATCCTCCGTCCACTGCGCTTCCGGCAGATCGGGCCAAAGGGCCCTAAGGCGGGAAGAGGCTGCCGCGACGTCGTCCGGGCGTCCGTTGGCCAGGAGAAGAAGGGCTTCCAGGCTAAGAAGGCCGGGATCCCCGGGATTTTCCGCCAGTGCCGCCCGGCAGTCCGCAAGGGCTTCCGGAATCCGGCGCAGTTCCCGATACGCCCGGCTTCTCCAGAGGCGCTGGGGTATCCCGTCCAGGCCGTTGGAGATGACGAAGGAAAGCATTTGCCGCGCCAAATCGGCGTCCCCCCGGTTGAGAGTCCGGACGGCATGAACGAACAGGGCGTTGAGGTAGCCGCGGAAGATACGCGGGTTGTTCGGCGAGAGCGCCACGGACCGTTCCAGGGCTTCCACGGCGGCTTTGCTCCTGCGAAGTCGGAGGGCCGCCAGTCCCAGGAGGGCCCAGGTTTCCGCGCTGTCGGCCCCCAGCTCCAAGGCCTTGCGAAGACAGCGGGCTGCGTCCAGGGGGCGGAGCGCGGCCAGATAGGTCCTGCCCAGGAAGAACCATCCCGCGGGAGGATCGTCTTCCGTACGCAGGTAGAGACGGAAAGCTCCGACAGCCTTCCCGTATTCTCCCAGGGCATGCAGGCTCCTGCCCAGGTACAGGAACGCCTGGGGGTATCCGTCCGATTCCGAAACGATCCGTGTGAGGATTTCCGCGGCCGATCTATAGTCCCTGCGGGATCCAGCTTCCAACGCCTGTTTCATGAGTTCGGATCCGTCGGGTTTCGCCATACATGGATTCTATCCCGCTGGGGCGACACGGGGCAAGAATGATCCGGAAAAAGCTTCCCCCGGCTTCAACGGGAGGCTCGGGAAGGCTATACTGGAGGTTCATGAAACGGTCAAGAACCGCCTTGCTCTCCATCGGGATTGCCATCCTCCTCGGTTGCCTCCTGGCGCTGGTCTGGGCCTTTGTTGTACGGGAGCGTTCGGCTAGGAGGGTCTACGCGGAATACGAGGTGTTCCGCGCCTTGACCGCGGTGACGGACTTGGTCCGGGATCCCGGCGCCGTACTGCCCGCGGACGATCGCCTTTTGGGCTTCGGTCTGTATCGAGTCGACGGGACGCGCATCTATGGATACGGAAGCGCTCCCGACCGTCTCTCGGAGGGCGCGCTGAGGGACCCCGGGGCCGCAAGAAGATTCACGGCCGAATCCTTTATCCTGGTCCGCCCCTTCGGAATGGACGCCCTCCGGGGTCCGCCCCCGGGATGGAGAGCGCGGCCGGATCGGCCCGGGGGTATGGCGCGACCGGATCCGCCCGACCGGTCTTGGGGTATGCCGATGCCCCCGGGGACCGCCGCGCGGTACGCATACATCGAGTACAGTCTCGGCTCCTTCCGCCGGGAACAGCAGATACTGCTTGGGGGAGCGGTTTTCCTTTCCCTGGCGCTGGCGGGAGCCGGGTTCCTTCTGGTCCACCTCTACCGGAAGAACATGCTGCTCCGGGAGAGGGAATACGAGAGCCGGGAGCTGGTCCAGTTGGGGGAGGCTGCGCGGACCCTGGCTCACGAGATAAAGAACCCCCTGGGGATCATCCGTGTCCAGAACGCGCTTCTAAAACGGACCGTAGGACAGAACGCGCAGGAGGGCTTCCGCATTATAGACGAGGAGGTCCGAAGGCTGGGCGGCCTCGTGGACCGTATACGGGAGTTCCTGAAAAGCGGTGCCGGCAAGCCGGAAAACCTGCCCCTGGATGCCTTCCTGGGGGACTGGGCGCGGAAACACGCCGGGTCCGTAGATCTTAAGGATTCCGGGGCCGCGGGAGTCCTGATCGTATTCGACCGGGAGCGCCTGGCGGGGGTGCTGGACAACCTGGTCCGGAACGCGGCGGAAAGCATGGAAGGCTCACCCGAGCAGATGAAAGTCGAAGTCTCGGCCTATGTCCGGCGCGGAATCGTCCATATCGAGGTATCGGACCGGGGAACGGGAGTGCCTGCGGCGGAGGCCCGGAGGCTCTTCGAGCCGTTTTTCACGACCAAGGAGAAGGGGTCCGGAATAGGTCTCGCCCTCTGCCGAAAGTGGGTGGAGGCGGCGGGCGGACGGCTGGTTTATCGACCCCGGGACGGGGGCGGGTCAACCTTCGAACTCAGGCTGAATACCCTCCGGCAGGCTCCCCGTGCCGGGGGACGGCGGGACGGCGGCTCGGAGTAGGGACAGTTCCGTCTTTACCTTCTCGGAGCTCTCGGCCAGCCGGAGAATAAGTAGGGCGATATAGTCCGCGGCTGCCTGATCCGTATCCAGGAGCGCTCCTTCGGCGACAAGCTCATCCTGGATGCGGCCTAACGTTTCCGGATCGACCTCGAAGAAAGACAGGATTTCCTCGTACTCCGGGCCCTCGGATCTGTATATCTGGTCCTGAAGGCCTATGGCGTCCTGTTTTTTTACCCGGGAGGCCTTGACGGTTAGGGCGATGCCGCCCGCGGTGAGGCCTATCGCGACGAGGGTGCACGAGATGGCAAGGATGATCTGCGGGGCGTTTCCTCCTCCCGAGGAGTCGTCGGAGGAATGAGCCGTGCTTTCCCCGCTGGAGCCTTCGGAACTCGCGGAGGACTGGTTGGAGGATTCTTCGTAGCTGTTCTGGCTCGAGTTCTGCATGGAATCGGCGCTGATTCCGCCTTCCTGGGCAAAGGACGTCGCGAGAAGGAAAGAAACCGAAAGGAAGAAAGAGAAGGTTTTTTTCTTTAGCCGACCTCCTGTTTCCTATACCTGAAAGTGTATCCCGTATCGTTCTTTTTCACCATTTAAAACGAAGGAGGCACGAAAGAAACCGGTTCCGGACTTCGAACCTGTCCGCGGCGTTCCGCATCTCCATTCCAAGAAGGAGGCGCGCCGAGATTGAGGCATTTGTACGGCTTCCCAGCCCGAAGACGATATCCGCGCTTCCGGAGAGCCTCGAGGCCGGAGCGTCCTTGAAGTCCCAGAGCGGCAGCCATTCCCCCTCCAGGCGTATCGATTTGTGGTCGTTTCCTCCCGGGCACGCCTTGAACTCGAAAGCGGCGGGCGTTCCAAGACCGTGTGTCGTTCCCTCCTTGTCCGTGTCGCATAACCATGCGGCCCCCAGCTTGAGGTTCAGGAAAGTCCGGAACCCCCTGGTTTCGAAGATATTCAGGATGAAGCGGGCTTCCGCCGCCCTCAGGAAGCTTTCCGTCCCGGGGAAAAACCTCTTCCCGTCCCACAGGACCGATTCGTCCGCAAGCAGGGAAATACCGAACCCCGGATTCATGAATCCGGAGTAGCTCGACCGGTCGGGAGTCAGCACCTTCTCGAAATCCAGAAGGGCAGTCCGGATTCGGAGACGGAGTGCTTCACCGAAGGGACGAACTATCCCATCCGTGGGGAAGTCCGCGCTCCATGTGAGGGCTAGCAGGTTCAGCCGCATATCGCTCTTCAGGGTGCAGACGCTTGTGTCTCCCATGGGACCCTTGAAAACCGCGGTTCCGTACTCGACTGCGAGCCGCCCTCCGCCGTCCCGGCCTACGTATCCCAGGGCGATCTCCTGGGGAAAGTAGCCATGGGAGAAGGAAGCTTCCTTCCTCTCCCGGGCTAGGTCCGCGAACCGTTCTTCCCGGGCGCGCCGTGGCAACGTATATACCTCCGCCTCCGGGTAGCGGTCGTCGGTGTAGGTGCGGATGCGGGACGACGCCCGCCTCAAGGACATGATCGCCGGGTTGTTATCCAGTCGGGACCGTATCCTGTGAACCCGGCGGGCAAGATAGTCTTGGCGTGTGTTCCCCGGTATGGGGTCGGCTTTTGTATAGGATTCCCGTATATCCTCGGGTATACCGTCGAAGATCTCGCGCTCGAAGGCGTTGTCCAGGAATCGAAGGGAAAGGAGGCAGATTTCCCTGTCGGACGTGCGGGCTGTACCATGTCCCCGGCTCGTAATCAGCTCCGCCAGCGCCTCGTACGCGGCCGCCCGGCCCTGGGCGCCGATGGACAGAACGGGTTCCCGGAAGAGCGGGTCGGGCTCCAACCGGCCTATCTCCCGGGAGGAAACGGCATGGAAGGTTTTCCGCGCCTGCGCCTTTTCCCCGGGGGGAAGGAGATCCAGGATGCGTCTTTCCAAATCCCGGTTCTCGGCCGTAGCCCGCCGGGCTTCCCTTCCGAGGCTCCAGTACTCCGGGTAGACGAAGCCCGACAGATGGTCCGCGGCGGCTAGACGGGAAACCACCAGCATGGGCGCGGCGAAGGCTTCGTCCAACGGGACTTTTTTCCCCCGAGGGAGGACGTGGTTGATCGCGTCCAGAAGCATGCTAGCGCAGTTGACGGTGAAAAACCGATACCGTCCCTCGAAGCAGTGGGAGAGAACCCATAGCCGCTCCAGGAAGAGGCGGGTTTCCTCCTGCGATAAATCAAGGGAGAAGCGAAGGACATCCCGGTTTTCCGTAAGACGGGCGCGGCGCAGAACGCTCTCAAGATTCTCCGTCTCCATTCCCGTCGGATAGTGGCCCGTGAGCCCGCGCCAGACATACCGGAACCCGCGGATGCCGTTCGCCTGGTCGGTGAAAGTGAGGCCGATGAAACCCAGGACGAGCGAATCCGTACCGTCCCGGTAGTCTTCTTTCCTTTTAATCAACAGGAGGGTGTGACCGGCGATGGAGGCGACGGAGGAGGATGTCGGCGTAGTCACGATGAGCTGGAGGCTCTCGACTTCCTCCGGGTTGACCCAGCTCTCGCTGGGCGGGCGGGGAGGAGAGGGCGGCAGGGCGTCCGGAGACATGCGGAAGATCTCGGAAAAAAATCGGTGCTTATCTGGCAGCCTGTTTCGGACATATCCCCAGGGATCTTTGTAGGGGGTGGGAACGAGGAATTCCTCCGCGAAGCCGGCGAAATCATGGGCGGGGGAGAGCATGCCGTACGGCGCGGAATAGCCGTTTTCCCGGAGATTCCCGGGCCGGGGCGGGAATGGAAAGCTTGTACGCCAGAGGGAGAAAGCCTCCCACCGCTTTCTGTCCTCCCGGGGAAGCTCATCGTAGTAAAGTCGTGCTAGGCCGTGAAGAAAAACCCTCCGGAGGTAGGGGGCGCGGGCTTTCTCCCTGCATTCCGTTCCCGGGAAATCCGCATCCCAAGGGCTGAGAAGCAGTTCCCGCCTCCCGGCCCGGACGGACAGGAGCGTATCGTCCGTGCCGCGATAGGTTTCCGCGCTTCGGGAAAGAAGGATTTTCCTCTGCCGCCGCAACCCCTCCGGGGCTGTTCGAAGCCCCTCCAGGAGGAGGCGCATTTCCCCCTCGGTCCAGCGGGGATGGGCCTCCCGGCATATCTCCAAAGGCCCCAGGGCCTCGATCTCCCGAAGGAGGTATTCCGGGGCCGGAGCATCCTCGGAAGGAACGAGACCGGGGGCTTCGGCGGAAAGCCGGAAGAGAAGGAAGTCCCGGGGGTCCTGAGGGAGCTTCCTCGCCCGCAGGAGCACGCCTCCTCCTTCCTCGAAGGCGCTCGAGAGGGCGAAGCTTCCGTCCTCCCCGATCTCCGAGACCCGGAGTTCTTCCGTATGCCGGCTCGCGAGGGAATAGAAACGAAGGATGCATCGGCCTTCCCGCTCCAGGACGGAGAGATGGCGAAACGGGTCTCCGGAATAGAGCCCCCCATGGACCCGAGAGGCGGCGCGCCCGGATATGGTGACCGTGTCGATCCCGAAAAGAGGGCAGGTGCCGGCCCGGAGACCGGTTTTCGCGATGAGGGCCGTCACGGGCTTCGGGAGCGCCGGGCCCTTGATCTCGTAGAATCCTCCCAAGCGGAGAAAGACGCCGGGAAAGTCCACCCTGGCTTCCCCTCCCGCGCGTTTTTCCAGGAACGAGTCCGCCTCATACCGGCGATCCCCGGGGGCGGACCCCAGGCTGAGGTCTCCGTTGGCATGGACGTACAGTATCCGGTTTCTTCTATCGAGCCCCGGATGTTCGGGATTCGACCAAACAAGCCAAGACTCCCCGCCGCTCGTCTCGACGCGCGCCTTGGTATACGCGTCCCCGCGTTTCGACTCCCCGAAGAGCCCTTCCTTCTCTATCGCGTATCCCAGGTCCGCCACTTCCCGAACCGCCCATACCGTGTATGTGTCTTTTCCTTCCGGTTTGAGATAAACGGTCGCCGTTCCTGTACTAGGATGCGAGTATGCATAGACTCCCTCCAGGTTTGGGAGGGCGTCCGTGCTCGCGTGCGGATGCGAAGCGGGTCCGTGATACACCAGGGAAGCCGAAGGCGCCTCGCGGGAAGGATCGCCGGGATCGATTTCCATCCTGGAAAACGGATCCAAGCTCACCAGCCGGTTGGTCTCGATCCTTCCGCTCCCGGGGCTGTACCAGGCGATGTCCCAGCCGTCCCCGTGGGGAATAAGGGCGGCCCGGGTGAAGGATCCGAAAAGACCGTCCCGGAGTTTTCTCAACCCGCCGTCCCGCTTCTTCCAGATCGAGACGTCATAGGCCGAATACAGAACTCCCTTGAGTCGTATTCCCTCCTCGAGGGGATAGAGTTGCACCAGAACCTGGCCCCAGGAATCCCTGGGATGCCGGGTTTCCCACAAGCCGGCTAGATCCGGCGGATTCTGCGCCCCCGCGGAGAACGGCAGAAAAAAGAAGGCGGCAGCCGAAAAGAATGCTCCGACTATGGAATACCGCACCGGGCGAGGAGGCTTGCCGTGGATCGGACGATTCCTCATCCGTCCCTCCGCCCTTGGCCGATTCGGCCCTGTCTTTACCCCATGGAAGGATTTTACTTTGTCCGGACGGCGGGTACAACCGACGGATACCGTTGTTTTAAAAGGGGAAAAGTCGGCTTGGAAAAAAAAGCCGGACCCCCAGGGGGATCCGGCGTAGTATCCTGTGCTGGAAATGGATCAGATCTTCTCCAGGACGCCCTTGATGATCCCGAGGGCTTCTCGAAGCTCCTTTTCCGTGATCACGAGGGGGGGAGCGAAACGGATGATGTTGCCGTGGGTCTGCTTGGCCAGGAGGCCGGCGTCCCGCAGGGCGAGGCACACGTCCCAGGCCTCGAATCCCTTTTCGAAAACGACGGCGTTCAGTAGGCCTTTTCCGCGTACGAGCTTCATCTTTCCGCACTTGAACTTGGAAACCTCTTCCCTAAAAATTTTGCCGAGCCGTTCGGAGTTTTCCTCGAGCCTGCCTTCCTCCAGGACCTCGAGCGCGGCGATGCCTACGGCGCAGGCCAGGGGGTTGCCGCCGAAGGTGGAGCCGTGGGTCCCGGGCGTGAAGACCTTCATGACCGCGCGGTCCGCCACGATGGCGGATATCGGCATGATGCCGCCGCCCAGGGCCTTTCCGAGGCAGATGATGTCCGGCCTCGCGTTCTCGTGCTGCCAGGCGAAGCGCTTGCCCGTCCGGCAGAAACCCGTCTGCACCTCGTCTGCGATGAAGAGGACCTTGTTCTTGTCGCAGAGGGCGCGCACGGCCTTTAGGTAGCCGTCGGGCGGCACCACCACGCCGGCCTCGCCCTGTATGGGCTCCAGGATTACGCCGACCGTATTCGGCGTAATGGCCTTTTCGATGGCGGCCGCGTCCTGGTAGGGAACCCGGATAAAGCCGGGCGCGTAAGGGCCGTAGTTGACGTAGGATTCCGGATCGCTGGACATGGAGATAGCCGCCAGGGTCCGGCCGTGGAAGTTGTCCTCCATGCAGATGATCTCCTGCTTGCCGTTCTGGACCCCCTTCACCTCGACGCCCCAGCGCCGTGCGGCCTTGATGGCCGTCTCGACCGCCTCCGCTCCGGTATTCATGGGCAGGGCCATCTCGTAGCCGGTGTAATCGCAGAGCTTTTTCAGGAAAAGGCCCATCTTGTCGTTATGAAAGGCTCGGCTCGTGAGGGTCAGGCAGTCCAGCTGGTCGCGGACGGCTTTCAGAATCTTGGGATTGAGATGCCCCTGGTTGACGGCGGAATAGGCCGAGAGGAAGTCGAAGTACTCCTTCCCCTCCGGGTCGATCATCTTGACGCCCTTGGCCTTGGCTAGGACAACCGGAAGCGGGTGATAGTTATGCGCTCCGTATTTTTCGTCCAGCTCGATGTAGTCTTTTGTCTTCATGGACCATCCTCCTCTTTTTCGTACAGGGCCAGTATACCATCGAACGGGCATACCCGCCACCGGATTGGATGTAATAATATGCACTAAAAGTGCATAAATATACAATGCATGGAGTCATCTCGGCCTGAAATAAACTCCCAAGGTTTTCCTGCCCGTAAATGCTCAGTGGACATATCGTATCGAATCCCGGGTACGCTTCCTCTCGAGACCCAGGAGTATTACACGATCCAGGAGTTCCGGGTAGGAAAGGCCCCCGGCTTCGCACATCTTGGGGAACATGGAGATGTGGGTGAATCCCGGTATGGTGTTCGCCTCGTTCAGGTAGATCTTTCCGTCCCTCTTGTCCAGGAAGAAGTCTATACGCGCCATTCCGGAAAGGGAGGCCAGGGAATACGCCTTCAGGGCGATATCCATAACGGCCCGGGAGGTTTCCGGAGGTATACGGGCCGGAATCTCCAGCAGCGCGCCGTTCGGGTCCAGGTACTTGGCCTCGTAGTCGTAGAACTCATGGGAGCTGACGATTTCCCCGGGCGGGAAGGCCTCGGGACTCCCATTTCCCACGACGGAGCACTCCAGTTCCCGCGCCACCAGGAAGGGTTCCACCAGGATCTTGCTTCCCCATTCCAGGGCGGCGCGCAGGGCCGGAAGCAGGCCTTCCGGCCCCGTTACCTTGGATGTCCCCACGCTGGATCCGGCGCAGGCGGGCTTCACGAACATCGGATACCCGAAGGCCCTCTCAAGCTCCCCGCGGAGGGCGTCGAAGCGGTCGGAATCCAGATCCGATGCCTTTAAGGCGCGGTAGGGAGGGATGGGAAGACCGGCCCGGGCCCAGATGGCCTTGGAGACCTCCTTGTCCATGCCGACAGCGCTGCCCAGGACATCCGCCCCCGCGTAGGCCAGGTTCGCCGTCTCCAAGAGGCCTTGTATGGTGCCGTCCTCCCCGAAGGTGCCGTGCAGGATGGGAAAGACGACATCCGTCGGTACGGGCTTCCCGGAACGGAGGGCGAGACCCCGCCCCGGGACGGCGACCACCAGGTCGGCGGGGTCGGTTCGGAGCTCCAGGGGACCCGAACCCGCGAGCTGCCGGGCCGTGTTCTCCGGGGGCTGCAGATACCAGGAACCGTCGTGATCGACGCCGATGAGCGTTACTTCGTGCTTGGACGGGAGATGGCGAGCTACGCTAGCGGCGGACAGGAGGGATACCTCGTGCTCGCCGGAGCGTCCTCCGTACAGAAGCGTGACTTTCATTCGCGGAACCTTGTATATCCAGATTCGGCCAGAGCCTTCTCAGCCTCGGATATCTCATCATAGGGCAGTACACGATCGGCATAGATGATCGAATTTTCGTGGCCTTTGCCCAGGAGCAGCACGAGATCTCCCGGACCGGCCAGGGAGAAGGCCTTGCGGATCGCGGCGGGCCTGTCCGGGATAAGGTGAAGACGGCTTCCCCGCTCCAGCTCCGGGCAGCCCGTGGCGATCTCTTCCAGGAGGGCCATGGGGTCCTCTCCCCGGGGATCCTCGTCCGCCAGGATCACGATATCGCAAAAGCGCGCGGCAATGCTCCCTTGCCGGGGGCGCTTTTCGGTGTCCCGTTCCCCGCCGGAACCGAAGAGGCAGATGATCTTCCCCCGGATTCGTCCCCGTAGGGAGGGCAGGATAGCCTGGAAGGACGAGGGGGTATGGGCGTAGTCGACGATCACCTCGAAGGGCTGTCCCCGGTCCACGACGGTCATCCGGCCCCGCACGGGCTTCAGCTTCGGAAGAAGGGGCAGGAGATCCCGGACCGGGATGCCGCGAAGGCCCGAGACCACGAGCAGGGCCGCAAGAGCGTTCCGGACGTTGAAGGCGCCGGGAAGCTCGATGCGGGCCGGATGCGATTCTTCCGCTTGGGTCAGTGTGAAGGAGACTCCTGTCGCGTCGGCTTGGACGTCCCCGGCGCGGAGATCCGATTCCGGGGCCTCCAGCCCGAAGGAAAGCACCGGCTTGCCGCAGGCTTGGCGAAAGAGGGCGGAGACGGGATCGTCCGCGTTCACGACCCCGAAGGAAGGGACTTCCACGGAGCGGCCGGAGACGGTCTTTCCGTGCGGGAAACGGTCCAGAGCCCGGAAGAGATTCGCCTTGTCGTTCCGGTACCGTTCGGGGGTGCCGTGGAATTCCAGGTGCTCGTGGGTTACGTTGGTCATCACGCCGACGTCGAAGGCTACGTCTCCCAAACGGTTCGTGCGGGGGGAAAGGCCGTGGGAGGACGCCTCCACCACCGCGTACTCGCATCCCGCATCCCGCATGGAGGCCAACATTCTATGCACCGCGGGGGCTTCCGGGGTCGTCTGGTGCTCGGGGTTCGGTACCTCCCCGCCGCCCGTGTCGGACATGACGGTGGAGAAGAACCCGGCCCGGAGGCCCAGAAGGCGTAGAAGCTGGTAGATGAGATATACGGTGGTGCTCTTCCCCTCGGTACCCGTGACACCTACGACGGCCAGGCTGCGGGACGGGTGCCCGTAGAAAGCGTCCGCCGCAGGGGAAAGTGCGAAACGGGAGTCCGGAACGCGGACGTAGGTCGCGCCGGGCCGGTAGGTCCCGAGATCTTTCGCGTGAAGGACGGCTACGGCGCCTGCGTCCAGGGCTTTTTCGATGAAGTCGTGTCCGTCCGAATGGAGCCCCTCGAGGGCGAAAAAGAGATACCCCGGTTTCACATACCGGGAGTCGTAGGCAAGGCCGAAAATCGCCGGATCGGCAGGGCCGGAGATTTCATGCTTGGGAATATTTCGGAGTAGATCGGATAAACGGCTGGACATGCGCCCTATGGTACATTCCGGCGGGCGCTTAGGCAAGGGCGCCTGCCCGGACTCGGGTCCGGGCAGGCGCCCTCCGGGCGGAACTCAACCTATATGGGGAAGTTGAACTTGACGGCCGCGTAAATCACGTAGGGGAATGCGTCCACGTCTTCGGAAAGGAACACGGGAAACATGATTCCCGGGCCTATGCGCATTGTCTTCCCGATCTTGAACATCGCGGAGAGGTCCGGAATCAGGATAGGCTGGGAATAGAAACCGTTAGCCAATCCGAAGATAAGGAATCCGCCGCCCCAAACGCTGAGATTGACGACCACGGGGCTCAGGTCGAGCTCCGCGTAGACTACGGGGGATACAATATTGATCAGAATGAAAGTGTAGAGCTTCGCCCCCACGCCCAGGCTGATGACCCCAAGGTCGAAGGAATAGCTGATCGTTCCGTTGGGGAAGGGAATGATATACTGGGCGAAAGCGCCCATGTCATCCCCTAGGGGAGTTCCGCCTATTCCTGCGTAGATCAATACGTCCGCCCCTATATCCACGCGCCAATCCGCAAAGGCGGAAGGGACGGCGACGACGGCGATCAAAGCGGCAAGCAACATTGCCTTTTTCACGATATCCTCCTTAATAGATTCCGATCATTTTGCGATCATCCATTTACTTTGATTATATCCCGTAACC
>CAYTYG010000017.1:16740-18250 GCA_964441515.1 uncultured Treponema sp. | reverse complement strand
GGAAAGCAGGGGGCCCGTCCTCAGGTACAGGTCTCCGTCCTGCCGGTCCCAGGATTCGAGCTCGTCCCGGAGGTGGGCCGCCATCCCCGGCGCCGCGTCGTAGACCCCCGCAACCAGGGGCCGGGCTTTCTCCGGCGGGACCGGGGCGTTCATAGGAGCTTGTATCGCCGGGCGGCTTCCACGAGCCTTCGATTCCAGAGGTTGCCCTCCAGGAAATCCGAGCCCCGGGCGGCGTCCTCCACCCGGCCCGCCCGCTCCTGGAGGTACTTGAAGGCCCGGGAGAGGACCGTGGCCTTGTCCAGGGGCGGCTCGGTCAGGCGCTCCAGGAGAAGGAAGCAGAAATAGAGATAGAGGGAAAAGGCGGGATGCTCCTGGGCGATCTTATCCTCCCGGGTCATCCTGTACAGGGCGACGGCGTCGGAGGAGTCCCGCTTGTCCAGGCCGTGGGCGAATAGTGTGTAGGCCTTGCGCATGTCCGCGTCGTAGGGTTCCGGCATGGCGGAGCCGTAAGCCCGGCGCTCTATCCCCCGATACCCGGAGTCCCAGAAGATCCGCTCCGAGGGGTCGAAGTCCCCGTGGGACCAGGGCGGGAGGGACTCCAGGTGTTCCAGGGCCTTCCCGGGATTCCCCTGTAAAAGCTCCAGCTCGGCCCGGAAAAACCGGGCTTCCGGATCGTCGGGGTGCCGGGCGAGCGCCGCCTCCGCTTCCTCATGGCTGCCGAGATAGGCCTCGGCCCGGGCGTCCCATATCTGCGCGCGCAGGTCCGCGTCCGCAAAGCCGTAGGCCCGGGCGATGGATCGCACGCCCTGGAAACTCGCGCGCGCGTCCTCGTACCTGCCCAGTTCCATGTAGATACGGGCCCGGAGGAAGGCGCAGGCGGCCTCCCAGTCCCTTCGAAAGACGCGCAGGGAGGTATTCTCCGCGTCCCGGACCTCCTTCAGGGCCCGGTCCAGCCGCCCGGACGTGAAGAACGCCACGCCCCGGTACCATTGGCAGACGAGCTTTTCGTATTCGTCCCGCGCCGCGGCCGCGATGTCCTGGGCGTTCTCGAAATAGCCAAGGGCTTCCTCGGGCCGCTCGCGGACGAGCGCGCACAGCCCCAGGATGCGGTGCGCCCGGGACTCGATCCTGGGCATGGAAGTCCCCTGCGCGCTCAGAAGGGCCTCCTTGGCATGGCCCGCGGCCGCCGTGTGGGAACGGACGGAATAGGCCAGCTCGGCTCGAAAGAGGTCCGCGATCCCCGGTGGAAGGGATTCCCGGACGGAGGGTTCCTGGAGTTCCTCGAGCCTTGCCACGGCCCGGTTTCGATCCCCCGAGAGGACGCACGCCGTCAGGTCCCTCAGCTTGCGCATGGCCGGCGGAGCCTCCCGATTCGCGATCCTGCCGTGGTCCCCCGGGTCCTCCAGGGCGTCCGAGAGGGCGCAGTCCAGTTCGAACCTCCGCCGATCCTCCCCCCGCCACTTGCCGGTGGCCACCAGGAGGCCCAGGGAAGGGGAGACCTCGCGCTCCC
>CAYTYG010000017.1:0-16730 GCA_964441515.1 uncultured Treponema sp. | reverse complement strand
GTTCGGCGTCCCTCCCCACGAAACCGGACAGGCGCCGGTTGGACATGCGGGAGGAGTTGCGGGCCCCGGGTCCGGAGAGATACCCGGCGTCCCGCAGGATCTTGAGCACGATATCCCGGGCGCGGACATGCAGGCCGAGCCGTTCCAGGAAGTCGTTGAACCTGGGAACGTCCAGGACGTTTTCGCAGAGGCTCGCCGCGAAGAGGACCGCCGCGGCCTCCCGGGGCATTCTTCCCAGGATGGCCTCGGAGGGCGGCGGGCCCTGCACCCGGTCCCGCTCCATCAGGGCGCATCGGTACAGCAGGGGCAGATCGCCCCGGGATCGATTAAAAAGGGCGCGCCGCTCCTCCACGGGGGAGTCCGGCAGGACCGCCAGGAGCTTGTCCGCGTACTCGTCGAAGGAAGGGGGATTCATGGGCCATTCCGAGAGGGCGTAGACGGGCCAGGACTCCGGGGCTCCTTTCGCGGTCGTCGCCAGGAGCCGCGCCTCCGAGGACACGAGGATCTCCCCCAGGAGGGCCAGGCTCTCCGGGGAGAAGCGATGGAGGTTTTCGCAGAGGATGAGAGCGGGAAGATTCTTCTTGGACATCCGGCGCACGTAGGCCCGCAGGATCAGCCCCAGGAAGAGCCGGTACCCCGTCTCCAGGGACGGGTTCAGGGCGCTCTTGTACGGGCTCGCGAACAGGAAGCGGTAGGCCGGAAGGAGCCGTTCGTAGAGGGCCTGTTCCACGGCGGAGAGCTGGGATCTCGCGTCCTCCGCCAGCTCCGCGGAAACGCCGCAGGCCAGGGGATCGAAGGGACGGGGGTTCGCGGTGCTTCCCCGCAGAGTCAGGAAGTCCTCGACCGGGTATCCCAGCAGGGAGAGCGCGCGGGCCACGGTGGCTTCCTTCCCCGTTCCCGCGGCGCCGCAGACCAGGAGTATATTTTTCTCCCCCCCCACGATCAGGTCCCCGACGAGCTCCGATAGGCCTGCGGAGGCCGCGTCCCTGCGGTAGAAGTCCTGGGCCGACAGGGCCAGGGCGTCGGTGCGGTAGGAAGGGCCTTCGGCCTGGAAAAGACCGGATGCCGTTACCCGCAGGTCCAGGTAATCCCCCAGCTCGGCGGCCGCGGAGGAGGTCAGCCAGAGGCCGTCCGTACCGTCCAGGTTCGCCCAGGCTTTATCCAGGTCATCCCGCAGGGTTTCCTCGCTTTCCGCGGAGTGGAGGACGAGGAACCAGTCCATCGTCCCCTCGAACCGCTCCCGCAGAAGCTCCCGGTAGCGGAGGAGGGCTTCCACGGCCTGGAGCCGCCAGAAGATGGAGTCCTGGTCGAAGAGGGCGACGAAGGGATGTTCGCGCCCCGAGGGCCGGGCCCCGTATTCGGAGGCGATCCGCTCAAGGTTCGAGTGCAGGTCCGCGGCCGCCCGGGGATCGATGCGGCGAAATTGTCCGTAGTAGTCTATGCGCAGGTAGACCGCGATCATGCCCGTCCCTCCACGGGGCTCGAGTATACAATATTATCGCCCGGGCCGCATCGAGGGTTTTCTTGCCACGGAACCTATCTTCCGATATTCTTAGTCGGTATAGGGAAGGACGGATGTCGAAGGGCTATCTAGAATACGACCAGCAACGTACCCTCGATCTTTCCCTGCGGTTCGATCCCCGCCGGGAATTTCGGGAGATCGTGGACGCGGTCCGGTCGGTCCGTCTCCCCCCAACCGCGGTCAACGACGAACTCATCGCCTTTTCCGTGCTGGAACTGTTGTCCAATTCCGTACGCGCCCACCGGGAGCGCGGCATCGACGAGGAAGTCAATCTCCGGTATTCCGTCGGCGAGGACAGCCTCTCCATCGAAATCCTGGACTCGGGCCGGGGCTTCGACCCCTCCCGTCTGCCCTACAGCCTGGAGGACCCGCCGGAGACGGTGGATACCGTCTCCCAGAGGTTCACGGAATACAGGGCGGCCTACGGGAACGGCCGTTTCGGCATGGGGCTCCTGGCGGCCCGCAGGACTTTCCCGGTTTTCAACTTGACCTTCGTCGACAAAACCCTGCAGCCCTGCCCATGGTTTTCCGGGTTGGTGCGCGGGACGCGGATTCAAGTAGCGGCGCCCCTGGTTTCCGAGGAATCGGTCGAGGAATTTGAGGAGCTGCCCCCTGCGGAGGAAGCGGAATGAGAACGGATCGAAGAAAGACGGAACGCCGCCGAGGATTCGCCCGCGCGGGTCTGGTGCCCTCCCTGTACGGGTATGTGGCCGATGTATCGCGCCGCGGATTCCGCGCCGTCTTTTCGGAGGATCCCCGGCTCCTCCCCGGACAGACGGCCGTCCCGGTCCTCTCGTTCTCGGAGATAGCCGTGGAGCCCTTCTCCATACCCTCGGAAGTGCGCTGGATCAAGATCACCCGCGGGGCCTGGGAGATCGGTTTCCTCGCCCGGATGCCCATGCCCGAGGGCCCCGCGGACCGGGACTTCCACCGCATCTACGAATACTACCGCGGGCATTCCGGACACGCCGCTCCGTGACGGGGTGTCCAATACGTCGGTTGCTGATTAAACACCCCGTGCGGTTTCTGACGGTTTTTTCAAAACGTCAGGAACTGCCGCACTATATCGAGCTGTCGCAAATGTTTACTGTACTACCCGATGGGCCCCTTCGAGATGCAGGATATGGGCGGGATCGACCTGTGCGTCACGATCCTGGACTATTTCGCCAAGGAATTCGGGAACCCGAACTACGCCCCCCAGTACATCCTCCGGCGGATGACGCGCGCCAACAGGAAGGGCCGCAAGACCGGCGGGAGTTTCTACAAGTACTGAGAGAGTACGGGACAGAATGAACCGCGGAGATCCCGGAGCATACGGAGAAAAGAAGCGGTTTGAGTGAGAAGGCTGAGGACCAAGGGAAGTCTCTTGGGGACGGCGTCTTTCTCCTTCCTGATTTTTTCCCCCGTGATCTCCGTGTCCTCCGTGGAGATTCCCGTTGGAAGTATGCCCGCCTGGAGGATTGAAGGAAATACGAGAACATTCTGTTCGAGACGGACGGAGGCATCGCCAAGATCCCCATGAATATGTCCAAGTCCTACAACGCCCTGTGCCAGCCCCGGAACCTCGACCTTGAGGCCGCCGTAAATGCCGTGAAAAAAGATCCGGACGTCCGGGTACGTATCCTCACGGGCGGCAGCAAGTGCTTCGCGGCCGGAGCGGATATCCACGGGATGATGGAGGCGGATCCCCTGGGCGTGGAGAAGAACGCGGCCCTGGGCAAGGCCATGGAGGAAGCCCTCTTCTCGAAAGCCTTCTCGACGGCCGACCAGAAGGAAGACATGAAGGCCTTCGCCGAAAAACGGCCCCCACGGTTCGGCGATACCCGATAATCCCGGACGGGGGCGCCGCGGAGGAAACCGCCCCCGCTCCCGTCCGCCGATCCCGCCGTTCCATCCGTACCCAGAACCCCGTCCCCGCTTCGGCTTGACCCCGCCCTGAGCGGGTGATAAACTTTTCTATGCAGAGCAACGGGCGATCCCCCGGATTCGACCCGGAGTACCCCTGATGATTTCCGAGGGTTCGTGATGGCCAATCCTTCTATCGCGCATCTCCTCGAACCGGATCCGGCGGTCCCGCGGAAGGCTTCCTTCTTCTCTACCGCCCTTCCGTACGCGCGCCGGCGGGAAACGGGGGCATCCCCCCGCGGCCTCCGCAGTCCGGACGGCCGGGCGGGGCGGACGCCCGGGGCGAAGTTCCCGGCGGGAGCGGTAGGATCATGGAATTAAAGATCAGGAAGAACGGGACCACGTATGTAATCGACGTCGACGGCGAGATGGACCTGTACAACTCCTACAAGCTTAAGGAGCTTGTCCTTAAGATGCTGGAGAAGAAGATCGAACGCTTCATCATCAACCTGGAAGACGTCGATTATATAGATTCGAGCGGAATCGGGGCCCTGATTTACATCTGCTCCACCATCCGGAAGCTGAATCTCCGGCTGTTCATCGCGAACATACACGGCTCCGTGAAGAAGGTCATAGAGCTCACGAAACTCACGGGATACTTCCCCATCGCCAACGGCATCGAGGAAGCCTTGCGGAAAATGGAGGAATGATTCCGGGCCGGCGCATTCCCCCGGCTACCGGGAAGTGCTCTATAGGAGCCCCCGCATGGGTAGCCCCTCGATGCTCGTCGCGTCGTCGTCCGTGAAAGGCCTGCCGTAGAGGTATTCGAAGAGGTAGCGGAAGTCCTCCGGGGCTATGTGGGTGAAGGCTATCCCGTAGAACGCGCCCCGATCGTCCAGGAATCGCCTTCGGACCACGCCGCCCGCGGAGAGGACCCGCTTGCCGGTGGAGAGGGCTACCACGATCTCGGATCCCTCCAGGAGTGCCTTCTGCAGGGATTCCTCCGCGCTCCCGAAGAGTATCCCGCCGGCGGAGAGGTCGATCGTCTCGGCGGGTATGCCCGATTTCCTCCGGGGGGCGTTGCGGAAGTATCCGTTGATCTTGAGGGAATAGGCCAAGACCTTCGTGAATTGCGCGAAGGTATCCAGGACCACCAGGTCGAAGGGGGCTTTCCCGGGCTGGCGGTTCAGGATGTGAACGTATCCCACCACGTATTCCTGGAAAAGGATGGGGATCTTGAGCTCCGAGAGGATACCGTCCGACCGCTTGGCCCGCTCGAACCGGCTCAGCTCGTCCTCCCGGTACCCCGGCTCCACGCCCCGCTCCCCGAATAATTCCAGGAAATCGTCCCGGGTCAGGATGCGCCGGGAGGAGTAGGGATCCACGGCGGGGACGCCCCCGATGGCGGTGGGCAGGTAATAGATACGGCCGTTCCGCGTCAGGAGCTCCTCCTCGACCCCCTCGGGACCCCGCTTCTTGAACATGACGACGGCCCGGTCGGAGGCTATCTTCGCCACCTTGCGGTAAAACTCCTGCATCAGCCTCTTGATGTCCTTCGGATCGAAGTCCGGATTCGGCTCGGGCTCCTCCACGGGATCGAAGGCGTTCGAGGAGGGGAAAGCCAGGGTGTAGCGTTCGCCCTTGAAAGAAAAGGAAACGCTCAGCTCCGGCGGAGGCGCCAGCCGGGGATACCGGCGGCTCAGGTTTTTCCAGACGGTCTCCGGCATCTCGGTGGTCACGATATGCTCGCCGGCCTCCTTGACGTGCGAGCGGAAGGCCACGGTCTGTCCCCGCACAAGGAAGGTGAAATCCAATACCGTCCCCTTGCGGAAGAGGTCCAGCGGGGCCTTGTGGCGGAAGGTTATGCTTTTGTCCTTGACTTCCGAGAGGCGCACCTTCCATTCGCTGCCGCCCGCGGACATGAAGACTTCTTGCTTCTCGTCGCAGGCCGCCCGTAAAAGGAACTCTCGCTCTACGCGCTTGACCGGAATCGCCATGGATCTTTCCTCACCTTCCTTTTCGTCGCGCGGTCCGTATCGTCGGGTCGAAAGGCCCCGGGGCGGCTTCGGCGGGACCCCGGAGTTCCTCCGCGTCCAGGAGGACAAGCTCGACGGCCCAGCGGGAATCCTCCTGGAATCCCGCCAGGACCTCGCCGACGGTCCGGGCGTCTCCGGCCTCCAGGAGCACGGGGAATGCGTACCCTCCCTCCGGCCTGGGGATTCCCGCCCCCATTCTCCATCCCGTGACGCGGACCCGGCCGGACAAAAGGTCCGCCAGGGCCAATTCCAGGATGTCCCGGGAATCCGGGGGTGCGTCCAGCCGCCCTTCCGCCAATTCCTCCAGAAAATGCCGGACCGCGCCCGCGGCGGAGCCGGAAGGGGCCGCCGGAATCCCGGATACGTCCTGCATCGGCCCTAAAGTATAATCCTCCGCGGCGATGCGGTCCAAGGGGCGGCCGCCGATCAGCATGTCCACGGGAAGCGCCCGCGCCTCGGGTTCCGCGGGCGTCCGCGCCGGGGGTCGGGAGGGGGCTTTCTCTCCCGTTGCGGCCGGAGCCGACGGGGAGCGGGACGCCGGGGCCTTGCCGCCGGGGGCGGGCGGGGCTTCCGCTTTCCTCGCCCGGGAGCAGGACGGGAGGCAGGCGAGGATAGCCGCGAGGGCGAGGCAAAGGGCGACGGTGTACTTTCGGGGCACGATAGCGTAGTATGGGGTTTTGTGCGGATAGGGTCAAATACTTTTCCGGGGGAATCGAGATGCGCGGGGTAACCGATCGTTTCGGCGTGGATTTCGTGGAGCCCGTACGGGATCCCGTATGGAAAGACGTCTACCTTCCCGCGGCCTTCCGGCCTATCCTGGAGTCGGCGCCCTTCGCGAAGCTCATGGGCATACGCCAGCTCGGGCCCGCGTACCTGGTTTACCCCGGCGCCACCCACACGCGGTTTTCCCATTCCGTCGGGGTCTTCGAGACGGCCCGGCGGACTCTGGAAGAACTTATGTCCCGGTATGATCTTCCCTGCGTCACCCGTACGGGGGCGGTCTCCTTTCTCGCCGCGGCCCTCTGCCACGACCTGGGCCATTTCCCTTTCGCGCACTCCCTGAAGGAGCTCCCGCTCCGGGAACACGAGGCCCTGACCGGGGACAGCGTCCGGGACCGGCCCCTGAGGCCTCTCCTGGAGAGCGCGGGAGCGGATCCCGGTATGGTTGCCTCCATCGTGGACAAGGATCTCCCGGACGGGGGGGATCCGCAGGTAATCCTCTTCCGCCGCCTCCTGTCCGGGACCCTGGATCCGGACAAGCTGGACTACCTCACCCGGGACGCTTTCTTCTGCGGCGTGCCCTACGGGATACAGGACACGGACTATGTCCTGAGGCATCTGGCCCTCGCGCCGGGGGACATCCCCGGGATCGACGGCCGGGGCATGATGAGCGTGGAGAGCCTCCTCTTCTCGAAATACCTGATGTACCGGTCCGTCTACTGGCACCGCCGGGTGCGCGCGGCTACGGCCATGGTGAAACCTCTACGATCTGGACGATGCGGGCTTCCGGTCCCTTGTGGAGAGGATCGGGGGAGAGGAGGCGTCCCCGGCCATGCTCGCGTTCCGGGGAGAGACCTACACGACGGCCCTGGAAACGCCCTATGCCCCGGGGGCGCCCGGCCACGCGGACCTGGAAGACCTGGATTCCCGGTCGGCGATCGAGGCGGGGTTACTCGACGGACTTAAGGGGATGGGGATTTCCGCGGGGCCCTTCGAGATCGTCGTGGACCTCCCGGAGCCCGTGACCTTCGAGTCGGACCTCCCGGTCGTGGATTCCTCGGGGGGGGCGGGGGGAACCGTCGTTCCCTTCCGGGCCGGTCCCACCGTATTCCGGCCTCCCGTGGTGGAAGCCTTCGTGCGCACCCTGAGGGTGGTTCGGATTTTCCTCCCTCCGCGGGTCCTGGATGCGGGGGGGGACAGGCTGAGGGGCTTTTTGAGGGAAGCCCTGGCTCCCGGCGGAGGGGCGTCCGCGGAGGAATGAAGTATTCTTTATTACGAATTACCCTGCGGCTGTGCTTTGGAAAAATGCGGCGCATGTGCGATACTATGCTGTAGGCCCCCGCGGGGAAGGCGGGCCCGGGACGGGAGGAGCAGGCATGGAGATCCATAACTTAATGGAAGACATCGTTCGCCAGAATGTGGACGAGCTTTTCGATTCCGAGGAGCGGAGCCCCAAGCTCGGGTACTGCACCTGCGCGCAGTGCCGCCTGGACGTTTCCTGTTATGTGCTAAACCGCATAGCCCCGGAGTACGTAACCTCCGGCCGCGGCGTGATCCACGGCGAGGCGGACTGGTCCGGGAAGGTGCAGAAGACGGCGGATGTCCTTTCCCTCGTGCGGGAGGGCTGGACCAGGATCAACCTGACAAGGCGCCCGCAGTTCCACGAAAATGCGGAACCGCGGACGGACCAGCTGCCCACCGGGCCCGTGTTCAACTTTCCGTCCGTCCTGGGGCGGCTCTTCAACGGCTCCGACTTCTCCCCCCTTGCGGACGTGCAGGTGAGCCTGTACCAGGGAGAGGAACTTCTGCCCATGATAGACCCCAACTGGCAGAATCCCTGCACTATAGTCCGGGATACGGAGGGAACCTTCATCTTCTGGCCCAAGCCCCGGAAGGCGGAGAAAGCCGGGCAGAAGGCCGATTTCGAGTTCCGGGTCCATGCCCGGATGCCCGGATACGAGGAAGTGACCCACTACTTCGAGCTGTCCCTGACCGCGGAGGCCCAGGCGGTCGACCAGTTCGCCGTGCGGAAGGTGCATAAGCTGCCGGACCTGTACGCGTTTCCCCAGTGATGCGTCCGTCCTGAGCGGCCGTACGGGGCACCGGACGGCGGATCGGCGGCGGCCCCGTACGGCCGCCTTTTTTCTACCCCCTCGTGCGGACACTCATCCGACGTATTGCAGGAGCTCCCCGGCGGGGATCAGCTCCAGGTAGTGCAGGATGTCCAGGGCTCCCCGCTCCTCGCAGTGGCGTATGCGGATGACGCGGTACGCGATCATCCGTTCGGTCGGCAGGGGCAGATCCAGGGGAAGCCCGTTGTGGTCCACTATCTGGTCTATCCGAAGGCGCCGGGGTATCTCCTGGGTATCCCCATCCGGGAAAACCGCGTAGTTCGTCTCGATCGTCATACCGAAAATCTAGCAGGGCGCCGCGGGGCAGGGCAAGCGGCCCCCCGCGCCCTCGGACCGTTTTATTCGAAACAACTATACAAACGTTGTCATAAATTATGAATATTTTTTCTGTCTCCTCGTTTCCGTCTACTCTACCTGTTGACAATGGAATTTTGCGGGGTAGTATAGGATTAGGTGGGAAATAGTGGGAAACAATAGGAAAGAGTGGTATGGAACTCCTCACCGGTGAGTTCCGGAACACCCTGGACGAGAAGGGCAGGCTCTCCCTGCCCGCGAAGCTCCGCGGGGAGCTGCCGGGGAACGTTCTGGTAGCCACCCAAGGGCTGGATTCCTGCCTGTGGCTGTTTCCCCCGGAGCAGTGGAAGGTCCTGTCCTCCAAGCTGATGGAGCAGACGAGCCTCTTCAACTCCCGCGCGCGGCTCATCCAGCGGAGGATCGTGGGCCCCAGCCAGGAGATGGAGATAGACAAGGCGGGGCGGATAGCCATACCGCAGTCCCTCCGGGAGTTCGCCGGCCTTTCCAGGGAATGCGTGATCCTGGGGATCACGAAGTACATCGAGATTTGGGACGCCGAGGCCTACCGGAAGTATCTGGAGGCCAACGAGTCGGAGTTCCTGGCGGCCGCCGAGGAGTTCGGCGAGCTGACGTTATAGAGGCCGCCGTGGAGATAGTCCACGTCCCGGTCCTCCTGGAGGAGGTGCTGGCCCATCTGGCGCCGCCCCGCCCGGACGCCCTGATGGTGGACGCGACGCTGGGGGAGGGCGGGCACGCCGAGGCCTTCCTGTCGAGGTATCCGCGCCTGCGGTACCTGGGGGTGGACGCGGACGCCGAGATCCAGGCCAAGGCGCGGGAGCGGCTTGCCCCGTACGGGGACAGGATCCGCTTCGCGCGGAGCTATTACGACGAGTTCTTTCGGGAATTCAGAAAGGAGGCGGAAGGGGGAAAAGAAGCACGGCCCGGGTTGATCCTCTTCGACCTTGGCGTGTCCATGTTTCACTTCAAGGAATCGGGGCGGGGGTTCAGCCTCCAGGGCGACGAGCCCCTGGATATGCGGCTGGACCGCACGACTGGGAGGACCGCTTCCGATCTCGTGAACGAGCAGGACGAGCGATCGTTGGAGAAGATCTTCCGGGACTACGGCGAGGAGCCCTTCTCGGGACGCATAGCCCGTACCATCGTGGAGGAGCGGGGAAAAAGCCCCTTCGCGACCGCGGGACGCCTGGCGGAAACCATACGCCGGGCGGTTCCCCAGAAGTTCCGCCACGGCCGCATCCATCCGGCGACGCGATGCTTCCAGGCGCTCCGCATCGCGGTGAACGACGAGCTGGGCCGGGCGGAACGGGCTCTTCTGGACGCCGTGGAAGTCCTGGACTTCGGCGGGACGATCGGAGTCATAACCTTCCATTCCCTGGAGGACCGCCTTGTGAAGACGGTCTTCCGCGCGCTTTCCAGGCCGGGGGGGGATCCGGAAGGCTTTATACCGGGGAGCGGGCCGCCGATATCTATGAAAAGGGGACCGCTGCTCGAGCTTGTGATCCGGAAGCCGATAGCTCCCGGAGCCGCGGAGACGGCGCGGAATCCCGCCAGTCGAAGCGCCAAACTGCGCGTGGCGCGCAGAGTGAACGAAGCCGATCCCCGGGAGCCGAGGCGCCGGGGCGGAGAGAGGAAAAGTTGAGAACCGTGAAACGCATTCTTGCCGCGCTGTTGATCATCTCCGTCCCTCTTCTTCTGCTGGCCGCGGTCCGCCAGACCGCCCGGTTCCAAACCCTGCGCGCGGAGGCTCTTCGGCTGGAGGCCCTCCAGCGGGACTGGATAGAGCAGAACCGGAAGCTCTTTTCGGGCATGGCCGTACTATCCTCCCGATCCCGGGTGGATGAGGCGGCCCGCGGAACGCTGGGCTTGGAGCCCGTCCGTCCCGAGGGGGTATTGCGCATCGAAATCCGGGAAAACGGGGACGGGATCGATGGCTGAACCGGGAAACGCGCTATTCCGCGCCGATTGGCTGGCCCGGGCCTCGGGGGGAAGCCTGGAGGCCGCCGGCCGCGCCGCCGTCTCCTCGGTGGAAGTCGATTCCCGGGCCGTCCGTCCGGGCTCCCTCTTCGTGGCGCTTCCGGGCGAGCGGGTGGACGGCCACGATTACATCGCCGCGGCCCTCTCCGCGGGAGCTTCGGCCGTGCTTGCCTCCCGGAAAGAGTGGGCTTCCCGCTCGGAGGCCCTCAAGCCGCTCGTTTCGAAGTCCGGAGCCGCGGTCGTCCTGGCGGACGATACCCTGACGGCCCTCCGGGAGGCCGCGAGGGCCTGGAGGCTCCGGTTTCCTTCCCTGAAGCGGATAGGAATAACGGGGTCCAGCGGAAAAACGACCACGAAGGAGTGCCTGGGGGCCATCCTGGGCCGCCGCTTCCGGACGGTGATGAATCCCGGCAACCTGAACTCCGATATAGGGCTTCCCCAGGCGCTGTTTTCAATCCGGTCCGGACACGAGGTGGGAGTCTTCGAGATGGGGGTCAACTATATCGGGGAGATGGACGGGCTTGTGCGGGCCTGGGAGCCTTCCTGCGCCCTGGTGACGAACATCGGGACCGCCCATGTCGGTATTTTCGGCAGCCGGAGGGCCCTGGCGGAGGAAAAAAGGAAAATTTTCTCCCCTATGGACGCCTCCGGACTGGCCTTCGCGTGGGAGGACGACGAGTACCTGGACTTTCTGGGGGAGGGGCTTCCCGTTCCGCTCCGCACTTTCGGCCCCCGGACCCTGGAGGGCTACGAGGGTTCCGGGGAGGCGGGACTGGACGGATGGATCCTGCGGTACCGGGGACGGAAGATCGCCTTCCCTCTCCCGGGAAGCCATAACCTTCTGGACGCCCTGGCCGCAATCGCCATGGCCTCGGCCCTGGGCTGCGAGCCCGAGGACGTCCGGGAGGGCCTGGAATCCGTCCGTCCCCTCTTCGGGCGCTCGGAGCTGCTCCGGGGGGCCGTCACCATCCTGCAGGACTGCTACAACGCAAATCCGGATTCCATGGAGCGTTCCCTGGATTTCTGCGACTCCCTTGCCTGGAAGGGGAGGAGGGTTTACGTGCTGGGGAGCATGCGGGAGCTCGGCGGGGAGACCGAGGCCGAGCACCGGGTCCTGGGGCGGCGGGCCGGGGCTTCCCGGGCGGACGCGCTCCTCTTTTTCGGGGAGGAGACGGTCCTGGCTGCGGAGGAGGCGCGCGGAGCCGGCTTTCGGGGCCTGCTGTTTCAGACGGCGGATTTCGACGCCCTCTCCCGTGCGGCCTCGGATCTCCTGAGGGACGGGGACTTCTGGCTTCTCAAGGGATCGAGAAGCCTGGAGCTCGAACGGCTGACCGGTTTCTTGAGGCGGGGGTAAGACGTGTTCCTGGAATGGATCTATCCGCTGGAAAAGTATTTCTCTGCATTGAACGTATTTCGGTATCTTACCTTCCGATCCGCCTACGCCGCCGTCACGGCCCTTCTGATAGCGTTCCTCTTCGGACCGGCCATCATCGGGCGGCTCAAGGTCTTCAAATTCGGCCAGTCGATACGCAAGGACGGGCCGGAGACGCACCAGTCCAAGACGGGGACGCCTACCATGGGGGGGGTGTTCATCATCCTTTCCGTCACGACGGCGGTTCTGCTCTGGGTGGACCTGCACAACGTCTATGCCTGGATATGCCTGCTGGCCCTCCTGGGGTACGGAGCCATCGGATTCCTGGACGACTGGCTCAAGGTCAAGCGAAGGAACTCGGACGGCGTCTCCGCGGGGCTGAAGCTTATCCTTCAGGGCGTCGTAGCCGTGGCGGTCGTCGGGCTTTTGTACCTGAACCGGACGGAGAACACAACGCTCCTATATCTGCCGTTCTTCAAGAACCCCATCGTCGATCTGGGCTTCTTCTACTACCCGATTGCGATCGTCTATATCCTGGGCTGGTCCAACGCCGTGAACCTGGCGGACGGCCTGGACGGGTTGGCCACGGGGCTCGCGATCATGGCCCTCTTCGCGTTTTCCATTATAACCTACCTGACCGGACGCCCGGACTGGTCCGGCTATCTCGCGATCCCCTTCGTCCGAGGCGCGGGAGAGCTCACGGTCTTCAACCTGGCCCTGATAGGCGCCTGCGTGGGATTCCTGTGGTTCAACAGCCATCCCGCGGAGGTCTTCATGGGCGACGTGGGTTCCCTCTCCCTCGGCGGGGTCCTGGGCGTCCTCTCCCTCATCGTGAAGAAGGAGGTCCTGCTCTTCGTCATAGGCGGGGTATTCGTCCTGGAGGAGGTATCCGTGATCCTCCAGGTTCTCTATTTCAAGGCGACGAAGGGAAAGAGGCTTTTCCGCATGGCCCCGCTGCACCACCACTTCGAGCTGTCGGGGTGGAAGGAGACGCAGGTCGTCATACGGTTCTGGATCCTGGGCGGGCTGTTCGCCATCATCGCCCTTTCCACCCTGAAGATACAGTAGGAGAACGGAAATGGCCCTTGGTTTTGAGGTCGAACGGACATACTCCAGCCGAAGAGGGGACGCGGCGTTCCTGGCCGCGGCGGCCCTGCTGGCCGGCACGGGCATGGCCGTGCTCTATTCGGCCTCCTACGGCTACGCCCTCTCCCTCCAGAAGACCGCGTCCCATTTCCTTCTCCGCCAAGCCGGTTACGCGCCCCTGGCGCTGCTCGTCTTCCTAGCGGGGGCTTTCCTTCCCCTGGACCGCCTGCGCTCCCTGGTGAAGCCACTGACCCTGCTGGCTCTTGCGGCTCTCCTTCTGCCCTTCATACCGGGCATCGGGATCAATAAGAACGGCGCATCCCGCTGGATCGGCATCGGCTCCCGGACCTTTCAGCCGTCCCAGTCCTTCCGGGTGGTCCTGGTCCTCTACCTGGCGTACATCTTCTCCAAGAAGGCCGACCGCGTCCGGGACGTCGTGAACTCCGCGGTGCCTCCCTTGGTGATCACGGCCCTGGGCTGCTTCCTGGTTTATCTGCAGAACGATTTCTCTACGGCCGCCATCCTGGTCTGCGTGGCCCTGGCCCTGTTCTGGGCCGCCGAGGTTCCGGCCCGATTTTTCGCGGCCCTGGCCTCCGTCCTGGCGCCGCTGGTTTGTCTTTCCGTTTTCACCAGCGATTTCCGGCTGCGCCGCATCATCGGGTTCCTGTATCCCGGCTACGAGCCGTCCGCGCTGGGCTACCAGGTCTCCGGGTCCCTCCGGGCCATACGCGCCGGCGGGTTCTGGGGCAAGGGCCTGGGCTTGGGGACCTTGAAGCTGACGAGCATACCCGAGGTTCAGTCCGACTTCGTCTTCGCGGCTTTCGCGGAGGAGGCGGGGCTGATCGGCGTGCTTTTATTCCTGGGGCTCTGGGGATTCTTCCTGTACCGCGGGTACAGGACGGCGTTCCGGGCGGAAGACAGGTTCCATTCCTACCTGGCCTTCGGCCTCTCGACGAGCATGGCGGTCCAGGTTCTTGTGAACATCGCGGTCGCGGCCGGCGTCCTTCCCGCGACGGGAATCGCCCTGCCGTTCTTTTCCTCCGGGGGGACGTCCTTCCTGGAAACCGCGGCTACCTGCGGACTCCTGTATAACCTTTCCCGCGCCGGCGCGGGCGAGCCCCGGGATTCCCGCGGGGCGGATTCGGAGGTGGCCTATGGCTGATACGGCTGCGTACGGAGCGTCCCGGGGCAAGCAGGCCTCCGCGGCGGGCAGGACCGGCGGGAACCGGGCGGACTCCGGCGACGCGGGGCGGCGGCTGCTCACGTCCCTCCTGCTCGTGGCGGTGCCCCTCGCGGCGGTATCCCTCCTTTTCGTCTTCCCGGCGATGAGGATATCCCGGTTCGAGGTGGCCGGTCCCACCTCTCTGGGACGGGAGGAGATCCTCCGGTGGGCCGCCGTACACGGAACCGAGTACCTGGCCACCGTCGACTGCGAGCGCATCGCGGCCAACCTCCAGGCCCACCCCCAGGTGAGCGAGGCCCGGGTGCAGAGGGTTTTCCCCAACGGCTTGAAGCTTGTCGTTACGGACCGGGCCGCGGTGGCCGCCGTTCTGGCCCCCGTCGAGGGCAGGATGATCCCGGTGGCCGTCGACAAGGACGGTGTGGCCTTCCGGGCCCTGACGGAAACCGCCGACGTTCCCGTTCTTTCCGGAATCCGGTTCGAGGGATTCCGCTTCGGCGTGCGCCTTCCAGATTCCTTGCTGCCCCTGCTGCGGTCCCTGGAGGAGCTCCGGACCGGGAATCCGGGTCTTCTGTCCGCGTTTTCGGAGATACGCCTGGTGCGCAGGACCTACGGGGACTTGGAACTCCTCCTGTATCCCCTGCATTACCGTGTCCCCGTTCGTACCCCCACGGTATTGAACGAAGCCCTGCTGCGCTCTATTATCCTCGTGCTCGACGTGGTGGAGCGGCAGGGCATGGCCTCCGGCATCTCGGAACTGGATTTCCGTACGGGTACCGTGGTCTACCGCGTCAAGGAGGGAGTTTCTGGCTGAGAACCTGATCGTCGGCCTCGATATCGGCACGTCCAAGACCTGTGCCGTCATCGGGGAATATAACGAAGACGGCGTCCTCGAGATCACGGGAGTGGGGACCGCCCCGTCCACGGGCCTGCGCAGGGGCGTGGTCGTCAACATCGAGGCCACCCTGAAGTCCGTGGCGCAGGCCGTGGAGGCCGCCGAGCTCATGTCGGGCCGGGAGGTCAAGGAATGCGTCGTGGGCGTGGCCGGGGCGAACGTGGAAGGCATCAACTCCCGGGGCGTCGTGGCCGTGACGGGCAAGGGGCGGGAAATAACCCAGTCGGACGTGGACCGCGTCATCGAGGCGGCGCGGGCCGTCGTGGTCCCCATGGACCGGGAGATACTCCATGTCGTTCCCCAGTCCTATATCGTGGACGACCAGAAGGGAATCCGGAATCCCCTGGACATGATAGGCGTCCGCCTGGAGGCGGAGGTCCATATCATCACGGGGTCCGTCACCACGGCGCAGAACCTGGTCCGGTGCGTGAACCGCGCGGGATTCAAGGCGGAGAGCCTGATCCTTCAGAGCCTGGCGGCCGGCAGGGCCGTCCTGTCATCGGACGAGCGGGAGCTGGGTTGTCTGCTCCTGGACCTGGGCGGGGGGACCTCCGACGTCCTGGTGTACAGCGAGGGAGCTCCCTACTACACGAACGTGGTGCCCGCGGGGGGTACCCAGGTCACGAACGACCTTTCCATCATGCTGAACATCCCCATGGAGGCGGCGGAGAAGATCAAGCGGCAGTCGGGGTGCTGCTATCTGCCCCTCGTGGACCCCGAGGAGACGGTGATCGTGCCCGGGGTGGGCGGCCGTCCGCCCCAGGAGGTTCCCCGCCAGCGGATCGCCTCCATCGTCCAGCCCCGGATGGAGGAGATCCTCGGGATCGCGCGGGACCGGGTGGAGCAGATGGGGTACGGACGCCACATCAAGGGCGGGGTGGTCCTAACCGGGGGCGGCGCCCTTCTGCCGGGAGCCGCGGAATTGGCGTCCTCCCTGTTCGAGCTGCCCGCCCGGGTGGGGATACCCTTCACCGCGGGGGGGCTTGTGGATGAGTACCGAAGCCCCCTTTACTCGACGGCCGTGGGGCTGGTGCTCCTGGGCGACGAGAGGGCGGGCCCCCGGAAGCAGGAGCCGCGCCCGGCAGGGGAAAACGCGGGGCCCGGGATCGCGGGCCGCATCCTGGATTGGTTCAAGAAGGAGTTCTTTTAAAGGAACGATAGACGGCTGGAAAGCCCGTGAAGAGTCGAGAAGGAATCGGATACGCCGTGAACCTGGGAGGGGAACATGACGGTAGAGCTGGTGGACGACAAGTCGGCAAGTCCGACGGTAATCAAGGTGATCGGGGCGGGGGGCGGCGGGTCCAACGCCGTCAACCGGATGATAGAGGCCGGGGTGCAGAACGTGGAGTTCATCGCGGCGAACACGGACCTGCAGGCGCTGAACCTGTCCCGGGCGCCCGTACGGCTCGGGCTCGGCGCCAAGGTGACCCACGGGCTCGGGGCGGGGGGAAAGCCCGAGATCGGGGAAAAGGCGGCCCAGGAAGACCGTGAGGCCATAGCCCAGGCCCTCAAGGGCGCCGACATGGTCTTCGTCACCGCGGGGATGGGCGGCGGAACCGGTACGGGATCCGCCCCGGTCATAGCCCAGGTGGCCCGGGAGGGCGGCGCCCTGACCGTGGGCGTCGTAACGCGCCCCTTCGACTTCGAGGGGCG
>CAYTYG010000016.1:0-18252 GCA_964441515.1 uncultured Treponema sp. | reverse complement strand
CCCGTCTCGGGGGGGCGCACCCTGGCCCTCTGGGCGGACCTTAAGGAGGCGGACCCGGAGTTCCTGGCGGCCGCTCGGTACGAGGGCTACGGCGTCAGCCTCTTCGTGGGCCTGGGGATTCCCATCCCCGTCCTGGACGAGGGAATGGCCCGGCGGATTTCCGTCCGGGACCGGGACATCGAGACGGAGATCCACGATTACTCCCTTCCCGGGAAGCCGCGGGTAGGCCGCTGCACCTACGCCCAGCTACGTTCGGGATGGGTGGAGGTGGCGGGCCGGAGGGCGCGCACCTCCAGCCATTCCAGCCTGTGCAAGGCCCGGCGCATAACCGCCGTGCTGAAGGATAGGGTCCTTTCCGGGGCGTTCCGGCTGGAGCCCCCCGCGGAAGCCTTCCCCCGGGACCGGCGGCCCGGGCCCCTGGATATCCAGCCCGCCCCGGCGGAGCGGCTTTCGGACTCCGAGCTTCCCCGGGGCCGGGCCTCCTTCCGAAGGAGCCTGTGCGTGGACTGCGGCGCCTGCGCGGCCCACTGCCCGACGGGAGCCCTGGCCATCGGGGCCCCGGACTGGAGACTCAAGTATGATCCCGCCCTGTGCAACGGCTGCGGCGCGTGCTTCGAGGCCTGCCCCCGGGACGCCCTGGGGGAGCGGGGAAACCGTCGGGCCTGCGGACTCGTACGCCCGGAGCGCGTTCCTGCGGGCGCGCGGGAACGGCATGGGCGAGCCTAGGCTCTACCGGGGCCTTGCCGGGCGGGAGAGGTTCGCTTCCTTCCAGGTGCGCCACAAGGAGACGGACCTTTGGATAGGGGTGGACCCGGCTTCCTGGCGCCCCGGCCTGCCGGGGCGGGTCCTGGAGAGGGTGAAGGACCTGCGAGCCCGCCTGGAGGCGTACATCGAGCGCCGGCCGGAGTTCCTCTCCTCCTTCGAGCCCCTGGCCCCGGATTCCGGGGCGCCCATCCTGGCCGCCGCCATGCTGGCGGCCTCCACAAAGGCCGGCGTGGGGCCCATGGCCGCCGTGGCGGGGGCCTTCTCGGACGCGGTAGCGCGTTTCCTCCTGGAGCGTAGGCTCTGCCGGGAGGCCGCGGTGGAGAACGGCGGGGACATAGCCCTTTCGGGGGCTGGAAGCTTCACGACGGCCCTCCTGGCCGGGGAATCGCCGCTTTCCGGCGCCCTGGGCCTCCGGGTGCGGGGAGACGTCTACCGGGGCCTCGCCACGAGCGCGGGGAGGGTGGGGCATTCCTACAGCGCCGGGAGGGCCGACGCCTGCGCGGTCCTGGCCGCGGACGCCGCCACGGCGGACGCCTTCGCCACGGCCTTCGGAAACCGGGTGGGGTCTCCCGCGGACATACCGGGGGTCCTGGAAAAAGCCCGGGGGATCCCGGCGGTTCTGGGGCTGGCGGTCGTAGCGGGTTCCACCTTCGGGTGCGTGGGAGACCTGGAGGTCGTGCCCCTGGGGCCTCCGGAAACGGTAAGGCCGCGTTCTCCGCGGGCGGGCCCTTTTCACTATACAGAAACTATGGCGAACGAGGAGAACTGAATGAAGACAGCAGGAGCGGCCGTGGAGGGCCGCGAAGGTATATTCTCCATGGAGGTCGTCCCGCCGGCCCGGGGAGCCGGGCTCGGAGAACTCTTCGCGGCCGTGGAGGCTCTCCTTCCCTACGGCCCGACCCGGGTCAGCGTCACGGACCATCCCGGGGGCGCCGCCTACGCGGATCTTCCCGCCTCCCCGGGGAATCCCGTCCGGGTCTCCCTGCGGGCCAAGCCGGGGACCCTGGGCACGGCCTTGGCCATCAAGTCGTCCTTCCGGGTGGAGACGGTGCCCCACGTCGTGGCCTGCGGGGCCGACCGCTTCGCCATGGAGGACCTCCTCATCGACCTGCACTACGCGGGCTTCCAGGAGCTCTTCGTGGTGCGGGGGGACGACCGGTTCTCCCCCCCGGGGAGGGGGTCCGGCTCGGCGGAAAGCGCGGGGTATTCCTGCGCGGCGGCCCTGGTGGCCCACGTCGCGGCCCTCAACCGCGGCGAGTACCTGCCCCCCGCGGGACGGGGGCAGCCCACGGCCTTCCGGGTGGGAGTGGCCGGGTATCCGGAAAAGCATTTCGCGGCCCCCAACCTGGAGGCGGACATCCGAAGGCTCAAGGAAAAGGTGGACGCGGGGGCTTCCTATATCGTCACCCAGATGCTCTTTGACCCCCGGCGATACTTCGAGTTCGTCGAGCGGATCCGGGCCGCCGGCATCGAAGTTCCCGTGATTCCCGGGATCAAGCCCGTCACCCGGGCATCCCAGGCGGCCGCCGTGCCTCGGAACTTCTTCGTGGACCTGCCGGACGAACTCGTTCGAGCCCTGGAGGAGGCGCGGACCCCGGAACAGGAGAGGGCCGCGGGCATAGCCGCGGCGGCGCGCCTGGCGGAGAGCCTGTTGGAGGGCGGGGCGCCCTGCCTCCACTTCTTCACCATGGGCCGGGGAGGGGCTACCCGGGCGGTCCTGGACGCGGTCTTCGGGAGTCCGGAGGGCGCCCGTCGGGCGGCATTCGGGAGGGCTTCGTGAGCGGCGTCGATATCCGGTCCGTCTTCGGACGCCGCCTTCTGATCGCGGACGGGTCCACGGGCACGGCCCTGGAGGCCCGGGCCCCGGGCCGGACCGCGGTTTTCCTGCCCCTGGAGGAGCCCTCCCTGGTGGAAGAGCTACACCGGGCCTACTTCGAGGCGGGCTCCGACCTCGTGGAGACCGCAACCTTCGGCGCCAACGAACGCACCTTGGCCCGGCTGGGCGCGGGAGGCAAGGCCCGCGAGCTGAACCGAGCCGCCGCGCTGGCCGCGGTCCGGGCGGCCCGCGGAGCGGAGTCCGCGGACGGACGCCCCCGCTGGGTGGCGGGCTCCGTGGGACCCGGCGAGGACCCCCCCAGCCTGGGCGCCGCGACGTACGGGGAGCTGGCCGCGTCCTATCTGCCCCAGATGCTGGGGCTCCTGGAGGGCGGGGCGGACCTGGTCGTCCTGGAGACCTGCCAGGATCCCCTTCAGATCAAGGCGGCGATCGGGGCGCTCCGGGACGCCCAGGAGGAGCTGGGGCTCTCGGCGCCCTTCGTGGTCTCGGCCACCGTGGACGCCGGGGGAAACATGCTGACCGGGACGGGCATGGAGGCCCTGGCCGCTATCCTGGCCCCGTACAAGCCCCTGGCCCTGGGGCTCAACTGCTCCGGGGGGCCGCTCGAGCTGGCCGCGGGCCTGGAGGCCCTGGCGGGGGTCTCTTCGGCGCCCCTTTCCCTCATGCCGAACGCGGGGCTCCCCTCCATGGAGGACGGACGGGTCTTGTACAGGATGGGACCAGAGGAGTTCGCCCGGGCCACGGCGGACTTGGTCCGTCGACATGGGGTAGCCCTGGTAGGGGGATGCTGCGGCACGGGTCCGGAGCACATACGCGCCCTGGCCCGGCTCCTGGCCGACCGCCCCGAGCCCTCCCGGCGCCCCCCCCGCAGGCCGGCCCTGGCGTCCCTCTACGAGGCTTGGCCGCCCGCGGGAGGCGGGGGGCCGGGCGCGGAGGGGACGGCGGGCCCATCGCCGGACGGACGCCGGGAGGCCGAGAACGCCTTCCTCCGGATCGGGGAGAGGGCGAACGCCGCGGGGTCCGCGGCCTTTTCCCGGCTCGTGCGCGCGGACGACGTGGAGGGTCAGGCTTCCTTCGCCCTGGCCCAGGAGGAGTTCGGGATTCACGCATTGGATCTGCACCTGGCGCGCCCGGGGCGGGACGAGGCGGCCGACCTGTCGGCCCTGGCCTTCCGCCTGGCGGGGAGCGCCCGGGCCGCCCTGTCCCTGGACAGCGCCGATCCCGGGTCGTTGGCCGCGGCCTTGCCGGGGATCGGGGGGCGGCCCCTCCTGAACTCCGTCAACCTGGAGGACCCCGAACGGGCCCGGGGGCTATTTCGCCTGGCAAGGCGGTACGGGGCCGCGGTGGTCTGCCTGGCCCTGGACGGCCGGGGCCCCGCGCGCTCCGTGGAGGATAAGGTCACCATTTGCCGGGGGCTCTACGACCTTGCCCGGGAGGAGGGCCTTTCGCCCGAGGACCTCTACTTCGATTGCCTGACCTTCTCCCTGGCCTCCGAGACCAAGGGCTTCGAGGGCGCCGCCGCCCGGACCCTGGCCGCCCTTCCCCTCGTAAAGGAGGCCTGTCCGGGGTCCTCGACGATCCTGGGGGTCGGGAACGTCTCCTACGGATTTCCGCGCCCCCTGAGGCCCGCTATCACCGCGGTCTTCCTGGAAGCGGCCCGTAAGGCCGGCCTGGACGCGGCCATCCTGGACCCGGGCCTCCCGGACCCCGGAACCGTGGACCCCGGGCTAAGGGCCGCCGTATCCGCTCTCCTGGGAATCGGAACTCCGGCGCCGGAAAGGGAGGCCGCCCTGGACGACATCCTGGCCCGGGACCCCGGACAGGCCGCGGAGCCCGGAGCCCCGCCGGAGGCTCCTCCGGACGCCGATCCCGACGAGAGGCTGGCCGACGCCATCCGACGGGGGGAGCCCAGGGCAGCCGAGCAGATCGCCGGGGACCTTCTTTCCGGGGACCCCTCCGGAGGCGCCGGGCGGCTGACGGCCCGGGTTTCCGGCGCGATGGCCGCGGTGGGGGACCGTTTCGCGGCGGGCCGGCTGCCCCTGCCCCGGGTGCTCCGCAGCGCCCAGGCCGCCCAGGCCGCCCTGAAAATCCTGGCTTCGGTTCCCCGGCCCTCGGGGGAGGGCTTGAAGACCGTCGTGATGGCCACCGTCCGGGGGGACCTCCACGACATCGGGAAGAACCTGACGGCCCTGATCCTGGCGGGGTCCGGGTATCGCGTCGTGGACCTCGGGGTGGACGTGGGGACGGAGCTCCTGGTGCGTACGGCGAAGGCCGAGGGCGCCGCGGCCGTGGGGCTTTCCGGGCTCCTGACCCGCAGCCTGGAGGAGATGAGGAAGGCCGCCGTGGCCCTGGAGGCCGCCCGCCTCCCGGCCATGCTCCTCCTGGGGGGGGCCGCGGTGGACCGGGAATTCGTGGAAAAGAACCTGGAGCCCCTCCGGCCCGGACGTGTCCGGGCCTGCGCGGACGCCTTCGAGGCCCTGCGCGTCCTGGGCGGACAGGACGGGGGAGCCGGGGCCGGTGCGCGCGGGCTCTCCGCCGGCGATTCCGGGGAGGCTCGGTCCCCATCCGAGGGCGGGACGGCCGCGGCGCGGCCCTCTGCGGAAGCCGCGACCGCCGGCTCCGCCGCGGCCGGAGCCCCGGACGGGGAAGCCGTCGCGGCAGCGTCCTCCGGGGCCCCCGGGGAAGCTCCCGACTCCGTTCCATCCGCCGGGGGCGTTTGGAAGCCACCCTTCACGGGAAGCCGTGTCGCCGTGCCCCCGTCCTTCGACGAGCTTTTGGAGGCCCTGGACTACCGCACCCTGACGCGGGTCCGCTGGGGGTACGGCCGGAACCGGGACGGCGAGGCCCGGGAGGCCTTAGACCGCCTGGCCGGCCTCGTGAGGTCCCGGGGGCTCTGCCGCGCCGCGGCCGTCTGCGGCTATTTCCCCTGCGCCCACCTCGGGGACGGAGTGCTCCGGGTGGAGGACGGACGGGGAGGGGCTAAGGAGTTCCGGTTTCCCGTGGAGCGGGGCGGAAGGCGCAGGTCCGTCGCGAAGTATTTCCGCCGGGAGGGAGACTATATACCCTTCTTCGCCGTGACCGCGGGGGCCGAGCTCTCCCGGGCCGCCCGGGAACTGCGGGAGTCCGGTTCCCACGAGGAGTATTTCCGCCTGCACGGCCTTTCCGCCGCCCTGGCGGAGGCCGCCGCGGAGGTTCTCCACGCCCGCATGGGGCGGGAGCTTCTTTCCGCGGGCGCGCCCTCGGCGGGCCGTCGCTACTCCTTCGGCTTCCCCGGGTGCCCCGGGGTGGAGTCCCAGGACGACCTTCTGGAGCTCCTGGACGCGGGGAGGATCGGCCTTTCCGTGACCGGGGGGCACCAGCTGACGCCGGAGTTTTCCGTCACGGCCCTGATCGTGCCGCGCCCGGACGCGGAGTACTTCTCGGTCTGAAGGATCGAGGGGAAAAAACGGCCGGGGCTTTGCGAAGGAGGCCCGCATCGCCCCGGCCTGCGCCGTTCTCTCGGCGCCGATGCCGCGTTTCGGCGGCGTCGGCGGTCCCGTCTCAGCCCAGGAGCCCCCGGGCGATCAGGGTTTCCGCGATCTGCACCGCGTTGAGGGCCGCGCCTTTCCGGAGGTTGTCCGAGACCACCCAGAAGTTCAGGCCGTTGGGCACCGTGGGGTCCGCTCGGATGCGCCCCACGAAGACCTCGTCCCGGTCCGCTGCGTCCAAGGCCGTCGGGTAGACCAGGTTCGCGGGGTCGTCCAGGACCTTGACGCCCGGGGCCTTTTCCAGGAGGGAGCGTACCTCGGGGATGGCGAAGGGCCGTTCGGTCTGGACGTTCACGGATTCGGAGTGGCCCCGGTATACGGCGACCCGCACGGTCGTGGGGCTCACCTCGATGGCGGGGTCGAGTATCTTTTTCGTCTCGTGGACCATCTTCATCTCTTCCTTGGTGTACCCGTTCTCCAGGAAGACGTCGATGTGGGGCAGGGCGTTGAAGAGGATCTGGCGCGGATAGACCCGGGCTTCTATGGGCCGGCCCTCCGCGAAGGCCTTGGCCTGGGCGGTAAGCTCGTCGATGGCGGCCTTCCCGGTTCCGGAGATCGCCTGGTACGTGGACACGACGACCCGCTTTACCCGGTAGGCGTCGTGGATGGGCTTCAGGGCCACCACCATCTGGATGGTGGAGCAGTTGGGGTTGGCGATGATCCCCTTATGCCCGTCCAGGGCGGCCGGGTTGACCTCCGGAACCACCAGGGGCACCTCCGGGTCCATCCGCCACTGGCTCGAGTTGTCCACCACGATCGCGCCCTCCCGGACGGCTATGGGAGCCAGGACTTTGCTGGCGTCCGCGCCCGCGGAGAAGATGGCCACGTCCACGCCCCGGAAGGCTCCTTCCTTCGCGGTCTTCACGGTTACGGAGGAGCCCCGGAACAGGACGGTCCGGCCCTCGTTGGCGGGCATGTCCAGGGGAAGGAGCTCGGAAACGGGGTAGTTGCGCTGCTCCAGGGTCTTGATCATCTCGCCGCCCACGGCCCCCATGGCCCCAACTACGGCTACCCGGTATTCTTTCATGCGGATCTCCTGTTTGCTGGTTTTGCATCGATGACTGCTCATCACATGATGAGCTATCATAACCCGCTTTGGCCGGGCGCGCAAGACGGATGTTGCGCTACGCGGCCTCCCGCTTCCGGTGTCCCCGCTTCTCGTTGAAGAAGGAATACATCACCGGGATGAAGAAGAGGGTGATGAAGGTGGAGGATGTGAGGCCCCCGATCACCGTGAGCCCGATGTGCTGGATGATGCTCGAGTTTTCTCCGGGGAAGAATGCCATGGGTATGAGGCCCAGGATGGTCGTCAGGGTGGTCATCAGCACGGGCCTCAGGCGGGACGAGCCGGCCTCCGCGCAGGCCTCTTTTACGGGCACTCCCCTGCGCACCAGGAGGTTCGTATAGTCCACCAGGACGATCCCGTTGTTGACGACGATCCCCACCAGCATGACGACGCCGATGGCCGTGAACATGGAGAGGGCATGGCCGCTTACGACGTAGACCGCCACGACGCCGATGACAAGCAGGGGGATGGTGAAGAGGTTGATGACGGGATCCTTAAAGGACTCGTACTGCCCGGCCATGACGCCGAAGACCAGGAGCAGGGCCATCGTGACGATAAGGGCGAAGGTTACGCCCGTCTCGGAGATCTCCCGCCAGGATCCCTCGTAGCTCAGGCTTATCCCGTCCGGCAGGACCATGCTGTCCGAGATCGCCCGGCGAATTTTCTCCTCCACCCGGTCGGGCCGTTCCTCGCTCACGATGTCCGCCGTCACGTGGATGATGCGGCTCTGGTTCTGGCGGTTGATGCTCACCGGGCCGAGGCCCTTCTTCAGGGAGGCGAAGTTGGAGACCGGGACGCGGCCGGAGGAGCCCCGGACGAAGATGCGCTGGAGGTCCGGGACCTGGCTCCGGTCCTCCTCCCGCAGCATGAGGACCACCCCGTACTCGTTGCCGTCTTCCCGGAAGGTGGTGGCGGTCTGCCCCTCCACGCTCGCGTAGATCTCCGAGGCCACGGTCCGGACGTCCACGCCGAAGGAGTACGCCCGTTCCCGGTCTATCGCCACCTCGACCTGGGGAAGCCCCTCCGTGAGGTCCATCTCGATCTCGGTGACGTCGGGCACCTTGTCCCCGACCACCTCGATGATCCTCCGGGCCGTCTCCATGCCCGCCTTCAGGTCCTGCACCCGGAGAACGATGTCGATGTCGGAGCTTCCCGACATCCTCTGCATCCTGCCCAGGGAAAAGGCGAAGACGGCGGTCGGGTATTCCGGGAAGCGGGCCCGGAGCTTGTTCTTGATGGTCTCGGAGTCGTCGATCCTCTCGCCGGCTGCGGGAAGCTGTATGGACAGCTGTCCCCGGTAGCTCGCTCCCCCGCGTCCCACCGTCGTGATCCTGTTCTTTACGCCCCGGATGTCCGCAGCCGCGGAGGCTTCCAGGGAGCGCATAACGGCCTTGGTCTCCGAAAGGCTCGTGCCAACGGGAAGCGTGACGTTCAGGGAGACGGAATCGTCGGCGGAGGGGGGCATGAGGGAGATGTTCATCCGGGGCAGGAAGGTGAGGCTCAGCACGAAGAATCCCGCCACCAAAAGGACGGTCGTGGGCCGGTGCCGGATCGCCCCCTCCAGGGCGTACCGGTAAGCCAGGGTAAGGGACCCCAGGGCGCCCTCCAGGGACTGGTCCACCCTCCGCAGGAGGGGATTCCGGAGGGGTTTTTCCTCGCGGGTCGAGAGGGGAAGGAAACGCCCCGCCAGCACCGGGATCAGGAAGACGGCCACCAGGAGGCTGGCGAGGAGGGAGATGACGATCGTGAAGATCATGTCGGAGAATATCTGCCCGAGCATGCCCAGGCGGTTCTTGAAAAAAACGACGGGGATGAACACGAAGACCGTGGTCAGGTTGGAGGACACGATGGCCGCGATCATCTCCTGGCTTCCCAGCACGGCGGCCACGCTCGGCTTGGCGCCGCGCTCCCGGTACTGGTGGATGTTCTCCAGGATGACGATGGAGGCGTCCACGATCATTCCGACCCCCAGGATGAGGCCCGTCATGGTCATCATGTTGAGGGTGATCCCCGCCAGGTACATGGCCAGCAGGGTCGTCAGCATGGACAGGGGTATGGACAGCCCGATGGCGACCGTGCCCTTTACGCTCCGCAGGAAGAGGAAAAGGATGGCCATGGCGAGGACGGCCCCCCAGTACGCGGAGGAGACCAGGTCGTTTATGGTGCCGCGTATCATCTCGGTCTCGTCCGAGACGATCTCCAGACGAACGTCCGGGGGCAGGAGCTCTCGTATCTCCTCGAGCTTCGCGTACACTCCGTCCGCGGCCCGCACGGTGTTGGACCCGCTCTGCTTGGTCAGGGCGACGTAGATCCCCGGATTTCCGTTGATGAAGACGACCTGGTTCTCGTCCTCGTAGCCGGCCCGGACGGTTCCCAGGTCCGAAAGGCGCACGCCGTAGCCTCCCGCGGCGGCCACCACGGTTTCGCCGATCTCCTCCACGCTCCGGAACTCCCCGGCGGTCCGTATCAGGTAGTTCCGGTTCCCCTCCGTGATGCTGCCGCCCCCCAGCTCCAGGTTCTGGCTGGCCAGGGAAGAGGCTATGCCCGTAAGGGTGATGTTGTAGGCGTCCAGGCGGTTCTGGTCCAGCTCCACGCGGACGATCTTGCCGCGCCCGCCGGTGACTTCCGCGTCCGCGATGCCGTCCACCTGCTCCAGGTACGGCTCGATGAGGTCCTCCGAGAGTTCCTTGAGGTCCTCCGCGGACCGCTGTCCGCTGACGGCTATTCGGAGTATGGGCATGGAGTTCGGGTCGAATTTGAATATCCGCGGAATATCCGCCTCGTCGGGGAGTGCGTTCTGGACACGGTCCAGCTTGTCCCGGACGTCGTTCGTGGCGGATTCCAGGTCCGTTTCGTAGCCGAATTCCAATACCAGGCGGCTGGAGCCCTCGCTGGAAGTGGACCGGATCTCCTTGAGCCCCCCGACGTTTATGAGGGCGCTCTCCAGCGTGGCGGTGACCGTCTTTTCCACGGCTTCCGGCGCCGCGCCCTTGTAGGTGGTCCTCACCATGAGTATGGGCCGGTCCGTGTCGGGCATGAGATCCAGGGCGATGTCGCTCAGGGTATACAGGCCTACGACGGCCACCATCGCGAAGGCGACGGCTATGAGGACGGGCCTCTCGACCACTCTCCGGGCTACGCTCAAGGGGAACCTCCTGCTCCGCGGGGATGCTACGCAGCCCGATTATCCTTCCGAAGCGGCGGGTTTTCAACCCGGGTCCGGGGCGCAAAAAGAGTCCGCCCGGGCTTGCCGGGCGGACTCTTAGGAAGGGACGCACCCTATTTCCCGGAATCCGCGGGCACCGAGAAGATCTTCACGCCTTCCTTGGGGAACCGGGTCTTGATCCCGGCCACGACATTCCGCGCCGTATCGGCGTCCGCGTCGGATACGTACGCCAGGATCAGGAAGTTCTCCTCCGGCCAGGTGGCCGTCCCGAGGCGCCGCTGCTGGCGGCCCCGGCCGTGCACCAGGGGCATGACGGTGTAGTAAAAATCCGGGATCGCCTCCTCCAGGCTGTCGATCAGGTTGTCCTGCACCGAACGGTTCGCGATGATCTCTATCCTTTTCATGCTAGGCCGCCTTTCTTGTTTTCCGCTCCGCTTTCCTCCCCCGGGCTTCGTTGAAAAACGAGTACATCACGGGGATGAAGAAGAGGGTGATGAAGGTGGAGGACGTGAGACCCCCCAGCACCGTAAGTCCTATGGGCTGGAGCATCCGGGAGTTCTCCCCCCGGGTGAGGGCCATAGGCAGGAGCCCCAGGATCGTGGTGAGCGTGGTCATGAGAACGGGCCTCAGCCGGGAGGCCCCGCCGGCTAGGCAGGCTTCCCGCAGGGGTACGCCGCGTCGGACCAGGAGGTTCGTGTAGTCCACCAGCACGATGCCGTTGTTCACAACGATGCCCACGAGCATCACGACTCCCATGGCCGTGAACATGGAGAGGGCCTTCCCGGTTATCGCGTATACCGCCGCGACGCCGATCACCAGGAGCGGGATGGTGAACATGTTGATGAAGGGGTCCTTGAAGGACTCGTACTGGCCGGCCATGACCCCGAATACCAGGAGCAGGGCCATGGTCAGGATCAGGACGAAAACGCCCCCCGTCTCCAGGACGTCCTTCCAAGAGCCTTCGTAGCCTATCGTGATCCCCTCGGGTACCACGACGTTCTCGGAGACCAGGGCCCGGATGTCGTTCTCCACGTCCCCCGCGCGCCGGTCCGAGGCGATGTTCGCGGTGACGTGGAGGATGCGGGCCTGGTTCTCCCGGTTGATGGAAACGGGGCCCACGCCTTTCTCCACGCTCGCGAAATTGGCCAGCGCCACCCTTCCGCCGGTTCCCTTCACGTAGATGTGCTCCAGGTCGAGCACCTTGGTGCGGTCGGATTCCTGGAGCATGAGCACGACGTTGTACTCGTCCCCGGCCTTGCGGTAGACGGTCGCCGTTATGCCGTCGATGCCGGCGTTAATCTCGGCGGCGATGTCCGAGATGTTCACCCCGAAGGAGTACGCGCGCTCGCGGTCGATATTCACCTCGACCTGGGGGAGTCCCTCGGTGATGTCGACTTCGACGTCCTCGAGGTCCGGCATCCTTTCCTCCATCAGGTCCGCCAGGGTGTGGGCCAGGGCCAGCCCCGCGTCCAGGTCCTGGGTGCGCAGGGCCAGGTCGATGTCGGACCCCGTCATTTGCCGCATGCGTCCCATGGAAAAACTGAAGGAGGCGTTCGGGAACTCGTCGAAATGGGACCGGAGTTTCTGCTTGATGGTTTCCGCGCCGTCCACCCGGTCCTCGAAGTCCGGCAGCCGTATGGAAAGCTCCCCTTTGTAGGTGGAGGAGGAGCCGAACATGCTGCTTCCTCCCACCTGGAGGATCAGGTTCTCCACGCCCTTGATTTCGTTTTGGACGATTTCCTGGAGCCGGTCCATAACGATCGTGGTCTCCTGGAGGTTCGTTCCTATGGGCATTTCCATGTTGAGGGTGACCGAATCGTCCTCCGAAAAGGGCATGAGGTTGATGTTCATGCGCGGGAGCAGCGTGAGGCTCAGGACGAAAAGGCCCGCCACGAGGATGACCACCGTCGGCCTATGGTTCAGCGCGAGGCGCAGGATCTTCCCATAGGCGTTGTCCAGGGCCTTCAGCGCGCCGGCGAGCTTGCCGTCCAGGAATGCCAGGACGGGGTTCTTGAGGGGCTTCTCCTCCCGGGTCGTGAGAGGCAGGTACTTGCTGGACAACACGGGGACCAGGAAGACCGCCACGAAAAGGCTGGACAGGAGGGATATCACGATCGTGAAAATGATGTCCGAGAAGAGCTGGCCCAGCATGCCCAGGTCGTTTTTGAAGAAGAGGATGGGGATGAAGACCACGATGGTGGTAAGGTTGCCCGCCACGATGGAGGACATCATCTCCTGGGTGCCCAGGACCGCGGCCACCGAGGGTTTCGCTCCGCGCTCCCGGTACTGGTAGATGTTCTCCAGGATTACGATGGAGGCGTCCACGATCATCCCCACGCCGAGTATCAGGCCCGTCATGGTCATCATGTTCAGGGTGATCCCCGCGAAATACATGGCCAGGAGGGTCACCAGGATGGAGAAGGGTATGGATATCCCGATGATGATCGTGCTCTTCCAGTTCCTCAGGAAGAGGAAGAGGACGGCCATGGCCAGGAAGGCCCCCTGCAGGGCCGAGTTCAGCAGGTTATTCAGGGTTCCCCGGATGGAATCGGTGTCGTCCGAGATGATCTCCATCGTGACGTCCGCGGGGAGCAGTTTCCGTATCTCCTCGATCTTCTCGTAGACGGCGTCCGCGGCCTTGACCGTGTTGGACCCGGACTGCTTGGTCAGGGAGACGTAGACGCCCGGCTCGCCGTTGACGCGGACGACGGAATCCGCGTCCTTGTAACCCTCGAAGACGCGGCCCGCGTCGGAGAGCTTGACGCCGTATCCGTCCAGGGTTGCGACGACCGTCCCGGCTATCTCCTCCACGCTCCGGTACTCGCCCATGGTGCGTATGAGGTAGTTCTTGGTCCCCTCGCCGATGCTCCCGCCCCCTAGCTCGATGTTCTCCTTGTTCAAGGCGGCGGCTATGCCCGTGATGGTGAGGCCGAAGGCGTCCAGGCGGTTTTGGGAAAGCTCCACCCGCACGATCTTGTCGCGGCCGCCGTTTACGTCGGCCTGGGCTATGCCGTTCACCTGCTCAAGCCGGGGCTCGATGTAGTCCTCCGCAATTACCTTCAGATCCTCGGCCGTGCGGGGGCCGCGAACGGCGATCCGCATGATCGGCATGTCGTCGGAGTCGAACTTGAAGATGAGGGGCGAGGACGCGTCGTCCGGAAGGGAATCCCGGACCCGGTCCAGCTTGTCCCGCACCTCGTCCGTGGCCGCGTCCAGGTCCACGCTGTAGTCGAATTCGAGGCGCACGAGGCAGTAGCCTTCATAGGATGTCGACTCGATGTTCTTGAGGCCGCTCACGTTGATGAGGGCGCTTTCCAGGGGTTCCGTCACGGATTTTTCCACCGATTCGGGACCCGCGTTCTCGTAGGAGCTGCTCACCATGAGCATGGGAATGTCCATGTCCGGCATCAGGTCCAGGGCCACGTCGGTCAGGGTGTAGAGCGCCACCACCATGATCAGCGCGAAGAGGACCGCGAAGAGGATGGGGCGCTCCACCACTCGTTTGGCCACGCTCACTTCGAGGCTCCTTGGACGGAGATGTCCTTGACCTTCGCCCCGTCGGAGAGCAGGGAGGCTCCCTCGTTCACGATCCTCTCGCCCTCGGAAAGCCCGGATACGATCTCCAGCACCCCGTCCACCTCGGCCCCCACGGCGACGTCCCGCCGGGCGACCGCGCTTTCCTTGTCGACCACGAAGACGTAGCGGCCGGTCGAGTCGGCCAGGACGGAGCTTTCGGACACCAGGAGCCGGTCGTCGTACCGGGTCGTCTCGATTCGGAGGCGCACGAACATCCCCGCGTTGATGCGGGGATCGGCCCGGTCGAAGGTGAGCCGAATCTCCTTGGTCCGGGACGCGGAGTCCACCAGGGGAGAAACCCGGGTCACCGTGGCCGGAAAGCTCTCGCCCGGGTAGGCTTCCAGGGAGACCTGAGCCTTCAGGCCGGTCCGCAGGACCCCCACGTAGCGCTCCGGGATCTTGGCCTCCACCTGCAGGTTGTCCAGCTCGCCCACCTTGGCGATGACGGTGGATGTCGTGACGGTGGCGCCCGTGGCCAGGGGCAGGTAGGTCACGGTCCCGGATATCGTGGAGCGTACGGGATTGAGCTCGTAGGAGGAGCCCGGGGTGGAGCGGTCCACGTCCGCGATGTGATGGCCCCGGACCACCCGGGATCCCAGGGACACCCGCAGGGAGACGAGCTTCCCGCCCACGTCCGGATAGATGTCCACGGTCGGGTCCACGATGATGTCCCCGTTCGTCCGGATGTAGTCCTGCAGGGCGCCCCGCCGGACGGTCTCCGTGCGCACCGAGAAGACCGCGGCCTGCCGGGGCGCGCCGGGGTTTCCGGGATTGCCCGCGCCGCCGGGAGAGTTTCCGGGATTGCCCTTCTTCGGAAGCAGGAGCACGAGGGCTATGACCGCGGCGAAGGCCGCCAGGATGATGATATTCCGTTTTCTCACGATTTCCTCCCGAGGGTGCCGAAGGGCACTCCCGACGCGTATTCCAGGTCCAGTACGGACGATATGAGATTGTAGGCTTCCTTCAGCAGGTTTACCCGGGCTTCCTGCAGGCTGTCCGCGGCGCCCTGCAGGGAAAGGAGGTCCTTGGTCCCGTACCGGTAGGCTTCCTCGGTCAACCGGTAGGTCCGCTCGGCCAGGTCTAGGGTGAGCCTGCGAGCCTTCAGGGTCGACAGGGACTGCTCTATCTCCCTCCGCAGGGACCGGAGGCTTATACCGGCGCTCGTCTGTGCCTCGTCCAGCTCGCTCTGGGCCTTGGCCAGGGAGTCCTCCGCCTTGTCCGCGGTTTCCCGGGCCTCGGACCAGGGCAGCAGGTTGTCCAGGGAGAAGGAGACCACGGCGCTCAGGGAGCCGGAATCGGCCCATCCCGAGGAGCCCGAGGAGCGGGTGGGCTGGTATTTTCCGGAGAGGGTCAGCGCGGGGGAGAGAACGGCGGCTTTCGCGGCCTTGACCCCGACTCGGGCGCTCTCCACGGACTTCCGGAGCCGTACGACCGCGGGAGACTCCCCGGAAAGGCCGGAAAAGTCTATCTCCGAGAGGGCGGCGGCCTCGTCGAGGCTGCCCGCCAGGGCTATCGCGTCGGTCTGCGCCATCCCCAGGAGAAGCTTGAACTCCGCCAGGCTGTTCTCGTACTCCACGAGGGCGCTCTCCAGGGAGGGCCTCAGGTTCTCCAGGTCCACCTGGGCGGACAGCGCGTCGAGCTCCGTGGCCAACCCGGAGCGGCGCTTGGCTTCCGCCTGTTCGTAGTTTTTCTGCGCCGTGGCGATGCCCTGCCGCAGGACCGAGATGTTTTCCTGGGCCAGGATGAGGGAGTAGAAGGATTTCCGGACCTTCAGCTCCAGGTCCCGCACGGCGGTATCGTAGGCCAGGGTCTCCGCCTCGTAGGCGACCCGGGCCCGCTCCACGCTGGTGAAGACGGTTCCGCGGATCGTGACGGAGGCCCCGATGGAGCCGTACACCGAGCGGGTCTCCGAGGCGTTGGACTGGGAAGTGCCCGCGGACAGGGTGAGGCCGGGCAGAACCTCGTTCCAGGCGCGGCCCAGGGATCTCTCGGCCGCGGCCAGGTCTACGCGGTCCCGGGCCAGGCCGGCGTTGTTGGCGACGGCAAGCTCCACCGCCGCCTCCGCGGAGAGGGCGGCCGGGTCCGGCTTGGACTGGGCGCCCGCCTGGTTCACGGCCAAGACAGCGGCCAGGATCAACAGGGCTGTTCTCTGCATGCGTCGATTTCCTTTCCGGTACAGTATGGAACCGGGCGTTCGATAAAGTCTTGGGTATTTCGGGGCATGCCTTCCGCGCGGAATCCGCGAGGGCGGTTCCCCCGATTCTTTACGGGATGAAGAATACGACGATCCGGGCCTTCCGGACTATATACCGGGAATAAACGGGAGATAATTTTCTGTTATACCGGCCCCGGAATACCCCCGATCCGTTGCCGGTCGGCCGTGCCGCGCTTATACTCCGGATTGGAGGAACCGCCGTTCCATGAAGGCGCGGGTGCTGATCATCGAGGATGTTTCCGAACTCTCCGATCTCATCGCGCTCTACCTCTCCCGGGAGGGCATGGAAACCCGGCAGTGCGAGAGGGCGGAGGAGGCCCTGGCCCTCCTGCCCGAATGGAAGCCCGACCTCGTGCTTCTGGACCTGAACCTGCCGGGGATGGACGGCTTCGAGTTCCTCCACGAGTTTCGGAAGGGCGGGAGCTGCCCGGTCCTCATCGTCTCCGCCCGGGACGCCGACGAGGACATCATAGCCGGGCTCGGCTACGGCGCGGACGAGTTTGTAACCAAGCCCTTCTCCCCCCGGGTCCTGGTCGCCCGTGTCCGGGCCCTACTGCGCCGGACCCAGGGGGGAGCGGCTTCCCGGGACGCCGCGTGCCTTGTCCGGTTCGGGCCGTATGTCCTGGACATGGATTCCTGCGTCCTCAAGAAGGGCGCCGAGCGGGTGGCCCTATCGGCCAAGGAATACGGGGTGCTCGCATTCCTGGCCGCGAATCCCGGCAGGCCCTTCGGCCCGGAGGCGATCTACTCCTCCGTATGGAAGAACGCCTATGGGGACCTTACGACGGTGGCGGTCTACGTCCAGCGCCTCCGCAGGAAGATCGAGGAGGATCCCGCGCAGCCCAAATATATCGAGACCGTACACGGCATGGGGTACCGGTTCAACGCCGATCCGGCGGGCACGGAGGGCGCGCCGTGAAAATACGCACCCAGTTCTACCTCCTGGTGGGCGGGATCGTCGTGGTGCCGCTCCTAATCATGGCGGGATTCTACTTCGTCCAGCGCCTGCGGCAGTCCGAGGCGCCCGAGATACCCGGCTACGAGGAGATATCCCGGATGTCCGGGGAAACGGTGGACCGGGAATCCTGGGAGAGGCTGGCGGAATTCATAGAACATAAGCCCCGGAACATGGAGTTCACGGTCCTGGACGGGGACATGCTCGTCCTGTTCTCCACGATACCCGAGAACCGCGCCGGGGACGTTTTTTCCCCGGAGTATGTCTTTTCCCTGATGGCGGAGACCTCGGGGGACTACATCTACCAGCTGGACGCGCGCGTCCCCGCCGGCAGCCGGAGGCTCCTGGTCCTGACCCGCATACTCCGGGAGGCCCCGAGGCCCCCCGGCCCCATGCAGACCGCCTTCGCCGTCCTCGTCCTCCTTCTCGTAAGCCTGTTCGTCTTCTCGGCGGCCATGTCCGTATCCATAGCCCGCTCCATCACGGTCTCCGTGATGGGCCTGGAGGCCGCCACACGGCGCATCGCGGCCGGGGAGCTGGACGTCCCCGTGGAGGTGCGCGGGAGCAACGAGATCACCTCCCTCACCGCCTCCCTGAACGGTATGCGCGCCGCCCTGAAGGAGGACCAGGCCCGGAGATCCCGGTTCATCATGGGGGTCACCCACGACCTGAAAACCCCGCTGGCCCTGATCAAGGGCTACGCCGAGGCCATAGGCGACGGCATGGCGGAAAAGCCCGAGGAGCGGGACCACTACGTGGGGATCATAGGGGCCAAGGTGGACCAGCTGGACGGCATGGTGGACGATCTCATGGACTTCGTCCGTATGAATACCGCGGACTGGCGCAGGCGGCTGAAGCCCGTGGAGCTGGCCTCCTTCCTGCGCGGCTTCGCTCGGCGGCTGGAGGAGGACGCCCTTCTCCTGGGACGACGGGCGGAGTCGGACCTGGTCGTGCCGGAGGGGCTTTCGGTGCCGATGGACGAACGCCTGGTGCTGAGGGCCCTGGAGAACATAGTCGGCAACGCCCTGCGCCATGCCCCCGAGGGCGGCAGGGTGCGTTTTTCCGCGCTCCTACGGGAAGGCCGCGTCCTGCTGCGGATATCCGACGACGGCCCCGGCATAGCCGCCGAGGATCTGCCCCGCATC
>CAYTYG010000015.1:5925-18472 GCA_964441515.1 uncultured Treponema sp. | reverse complement strand
CGCTTTCCCTACCTCTTCTGGAGCATGGCGGAGAAGGCCGACCTGTACGTGGTCATCGCGGCTTGGCCCGCCCGCCGATCGGACCACTGGAAGAACATGCTCTACGCCCGGGCCACGGAAAACCAGTGCTACTGCGCGGGGGTAAACCGCACGGGCCACGAGGGAAGGATCGAGTTCTCCGGCGACTCGGTTTGCTACGATCCCATGGGCAAGGTGGTCGTGGACGCGGGGACGTCGGACGGGATCTTCGTGGCGGACGTCCCCGTCGACCCGGCCCTTGTGCGCCAGACCCGGGAACGCTTTCCCTTCCTCCGGGAAAGGAAGGACTTTCCCTGGGGCTGACGCCGGGGTTTCCCCTTTGGGGCTTCAGGACGCTATTCCACGGAACGCGGAAGCGCGTCCGTACAGGCCGGGACGGTAGAAGGTGGAACGGTTCCGGCCTCCTTTTTTAGAGCGGTAGAGCGCCCGGTCCGCCATGTCCAGGTAATGCTGGGGCGAGACGTTCATATCCGGGTCGAGGACGCAGCAGCCCAGGCTAACGGTCACGGACAGTTTTTCGTCCTTGAAGGGTATGACCATCGCCTCCACCGCTCGGCGTATCCGCTCCGACATCTGAAAGATCCCGGGCGCGTCGCACTCGATGCCGAGCACGCAGAATTCCTCTCCGCCGAAGCGGGCCGCCACGTCCTCGGACCGGACGGTCTCGCGGAGGACGGCGGCCAGGCAGGAAAGCGCCTCGTCCCCGGCCAAGTGGCCCCAGGTGTCGTTGAATTTCTTGAAAAAATCCACGTCCAGCATGATGACCCCGGCGTCCGTCCTGTGGCGGGAGACGTGGGATATCTCCTGGTTCAGCCTCTGCATGAAATACGAGTTGTTGAACAATCCCGTCTTGGCGTCCGTGATGGAACTCTGGTGGTGGAGGTTGTTCTGGATGGCGATGGAGATGAACCTCGTAAGCTTGTCGATATACATCCGCTCCAGGGCGGAATAGGTATCCCCGACCACCTTGCGGCCCAGAACCGCTATGCCGTAGACCCCCTCGAGCCCGGACAGGGGGATGAGGATGTCCGGGTCGAAGCGTTCGAGCTCGGTCCGAACCGCCCCGTCCAGGGTCGTGGCCTCGAAGTCCGCCGGGTAGGGAGAGGCGCGGAACTTTTCCTTCAGGGCTGCGTAGACGGGGGCCTCTATCCTCTCCGTGCTGGGCCGCAGGTTCGCGTAGCAGTATTGGCGCAGCTCCCCGCGCGGCGGCTCTATGACAACCAGAAGATAGCGGGGTATGAAGCGCTGGAGGGCGCGCTCTATGACGTACGTGAGGATCTCCTCGATCGAACGGAAGGTATAGATCTTGGCCGCGTCGTTCAGCAGGGAGTCCAGGGCGCGGTTCTCGTTCCGGAGCAGGGCCAGGTTGTCCAGGGCTCCCGTCTTCTGGAGGAAGTTGAACTCTTCCAGGACCGACTTGTCGATCTGTTTCGAGGCCGATTCGTCTCTCACGCTTCCAGTATAGCCTTGGTTTTGAAAGTTTGCCTCATCTTCTTAGCGTTTTCCGTCGGGGGCCGGTGGTCGGGGAAACTTGACGGGTTCCCGCCGAGCGGCTAGATTTGCGTTGATCCAGGTTTGGAAATCACGGAGGAAAGGGCTGCGGTCCCCGGAGGGCGCGGCGCATTTCGGCCCTTTTATCGGGAGGCGGCGATGAGAACGAGGTTTTTCCTATCCGGCGTGTTTTTTTTCTCGGCTCTCGCCGCCTCCTGGGGACAGCCCAAGGTAGCCGTTTTGGACGCCCTGGTCCAGAAGGGCATTCCCGCGTCGGTCATCGTCCCGGTAACGGAAAAGCTCATGGAACGGCTGGTCGTCTCCGGGAAGTACACGGTTCTGGACCGGTCGAACGTGGAGCAGGTCCTGCTGGAGCGGGAGTTCCAGGTTTCCGGCCTAGTCTCCGACTCCGAGGTCACGGAAGCCGGCAAGTTTCTGGGCGCGGACTTCGTCGTAGTCGTCAAGGTTCAGAAAGTAGACACGACCTTCTTCCTGAGCGCGAAGATGATCGACGTGGAAACCGGGGTCATCTCCAGCCAGTCCTCCGCGGAAGGGGTGGGAAAGCTCGCCGTGGTAATACGGCTTGCCGAGGAGGCGGGAGACGTCCTCACCGGAGTCAAGGCGCAGGGGAGAGCGGAGGGCAAGATCGGGAAGGCGGATTCCGTCGCGCCCCGCTCGAAGCCGGAACGGATCGTCCGGCCCGCTTCCGCCCCGGGGGGCGTCGGTACGCGGATTTACGTCGGGCTGGGCGCGGGGAGCCAGGATCTGGAGGACGATACCGTATATGTTTCCTGTGAACCGTACGGTATAGACATCTACGGGCTTTTCGGAATCGGGAACAACTTCTGCGCGGTCGGGAATCTTACGTACCTCGATTCCTCCTCGGACTCGGGTCCTGTCCTGGTCGATATCTGCCTTGGTATCGGGTACGCGTATCCTATGGGTATCTTCATGCCCTGGATCGCGATAAAAGGCGGATACAGCTTCATCGATTGGTTCGAGATGTATGGGGTTTTCGGGAGCAACGCGTTCGAGTTCGCCCTGGACGCGGGAATGGACCTGCGATTCGGCAAGTTTCTCTTGGGGGCCCGATGCCAGCTTTCGAGGGCGGTATATTCTAAAATGATAATTTACGATCTCACGGCGACGAACAGCCTCTTCTGGCTAGTGGCGGGATACCGGTTCTGAAGGCCCGGAAGGGTGAATCGTGCCTATAAGCCGGCAGACCGGAGCGCGTCATCCCCCGGCCTTTTTTGTCCCTGTCGTCCGGCCGATCCGGAGGCTGCCCGGATCGGACCCGGGAAAGAGCCTATACCCTCTGCTCCCGGTCGAAGGGTTTCCCAAGCTCCTCGGGCCCGGCCATGCGCCCCTTGCGGAGCAGGGCCAGGACCAGGATGACCAGGGCATAGGGAAGCATCACGGCGAATTCGTAGGGAAAGTCTATGCCCGCAACCTGGATCGAGAGCTGCAGGGCCTGGGCCAGGCTGAACAGGAGGGCGCCCGCCAGGACTCCCAGGGGGTTCCACCTCCCGAAGTACACGAGGGCAACGGCGATGAATCCCCGGCCCGCGATCAGGTCGTCCGCGAACATCTTCGCCTGGGCCAGGCTCAGGTACGCCCCCGCGAGCCCGGCCATCGCCCCTCCCAGGACCAGGGCCTGGTATCGGACTCTTGACACAGGGATGCCCAGGGAATCCGCCGCCCGAGGATAGGTTCCGACGGCCCGGACCTTGAGGCCCCAGGGAGTGCGGAACAGGACGTACCAGAAGAGGGGAACCAGGAGAAAGGCGACGTAGACCAGGGGATTGTGGCTGAACAGGACGGGGCCCAGGACGGGAATCCGGGAGAGCCCCGGGATCGGGAGGGACGCTATCCCCGTCACCCCGGTGACGCCCCCCACGTAGCGCCGGAAGAGCGTGCCGGCGATTCCCCATCCGAGCATCTGGAGCCCTATTCCCGCGATTCCCTGGGGCGCCCGGAAGGTCACGACCACGAGGGCGAACAGGAGCCCCAGCAGGGCGCCGACCGCGATCGCCAGTGCGATGCCGATGAGGTTGGCCGTTCCCGCCAGGGGGGTGCCCGCCAGGAAATATGGCGGAAGGAAGGCCGCGAAGGCTCCCATGGCCATGATGCCCTCGCACCCGAGGTTGAAGACCCCGGAACGCTGGTTCACGGTTTCACCGAGCCCCGCCAGGAGGAGGGCCACGGAGAAAGGGACGCCCAGGATCAGGATGTTGAGCAGGAAGGACCCGGCGTTCATGGTTTATCCCCCTCCGGCTCCCCGCCCCCCGCGGAGTCCGGCGTCGCAGGCCGGGAAGGCCGGCCGAAGCGGCGGCTGTACCAGCGGATTAAACGATCCTGGGCGTAGGGATTGTTCATGAACGGACGGGCCGAGACGATGGCCAGGATGATGGCGCCCTGCAGGACCAGGACCATGTTCGCGGGCACGTCGGCGAGCCGCTGGGTCATGTCCGCCCCCAGGAGCAGGAGGCCGAAGAAGAAGGAGGCGGGGACGATGCCCGCGGGATGAAGCCCCCCGAAGAGGGACACCACGATGCCCGTAAACCCGTATCCACCGGAAACCCCCTCGATGGCGCGCCGATGGACACCCAGGATCTCAACGGCCCCGGCGACGCCCGCGAAAGCCCCGGAGAGGAGCATCGCTGCCACCAGGAAGCGCTCAACCCGGATGCCGGCATACCGCGCGGCCTTGGGTTCCGCGCCGGCCGCCCGCATGCGGAAACCGGAGGTTGTGCGCCAGAGCAGGACGAAAACGACGGCCGCGAGGACCAGGGCCAGGATGATCCCGGAGTGGAGCCGCGTCCCGGGCAGGAGGCGGGTCAGCCACGCGGCCCGGGGAATGCGGACGCTCTGGGGAGTACCCGAACCGGTTATTAGTTCCTCGGGGTCCATCATGGGGCCCCGCAGGAAGAAGGTGTAGAGCTGCGCCGCGATGTAGTTCAGCATAACCGTGGAGAGGATTTCGTTGACCCCGAGCCGGGCCTTCAGGAACCCCGCGATCCACCCCCAGAGGGCGCCGCCCGCGGCCCCGGCAAGGAGGGCCAGGGGAACGAGCACCGGTTTGGGCATGTCCGGCAGGGCGATGGCCGCGGCGCTGGAAGCCAGGATGCCCAACATCATCTGCCCCTCGGCCCCGATATTGAGTATCCCGCTTCGGAAGGCTATCGCGACCCCCAAAGCGATCAGGGAAAGGGGAACGGCCCGTACGATGATCTCGGTGATCCCTATCAGATCCTTCACAGGCTCGGTGAGGATGACGGCGTAGGCCTTCAGGATGTCCGCGCCCACCGCGGCCAGAACCAGCGCGCCAACGAGAAGGGCACCCGCGGCGGCCGCCAGGACTACGGCGATGTTGTACGCCGTCTTCAGGGTATTATTCATCGAGGACTCCGGCCATGAGCAGGCCCAGGGATCGCTTGGTGGCCTCCCTTCCCGGGATCACCTTCAGAATGCGCCCCTTATAGATAACCGCTATGCGGTCCGAGAGGTTTAAAATTTCGTCGAGCTCCTCGGAGATGAGGAGGATGGCCGCTCCCTGGGCGCGCAGCGCCAGAAGCTGGCGGTGGATAAACTCCTCGGCTCCCATGTCGAGCCCCCGGGTAGGGTAGACCGCCACGAGGGCCTTGGGCCCCCGGGCCAGCTCCCGGGCGAGGATTACCTTTTGGATGTTTCCCCCCGAGAGGGCGCCCGCGGAGGTTTCCACGGAGGGGCAGCGGATGTCGAAGCGTTCCCGGAGAGCGGAGGCGTTGGCCGATATGGAGGACAGCCGGAGGAAGCCTCCGGCGCTCCAGGGACGGCCGCCGACATCCTTGAGCACCAGGTTCTCGGTTACGGAAAAGGAGGGTACGATGCCTTCGGTATTCCGGTCCTCCGGTATGTAGCCCATGCCCGAGGCGATGATGGCCGATGCGTGGCACCCCGCGATCTCGACGCCGTCCAGGAGCACGGACCCGGATTCTCGGGAACGGAGGCCGTTCAGGGCTTCCGCGAGCTCCCTCTGGCCGTTTCCGGAAACCCCGGCGAGCCCGACGATCTCCCCGGCGCCTATGTCCAGGGAGACGTCCTGGAGGGCCCGGTTGCCCCGGTCCCCCCGAACGGAGAGGTTTCGGATCGAGAGGAGGCCGCCTTCCCCGCGGCCGCCTTCTTCGCATTCCACCCGCGGCAGCTCAACCTCGTGCCCCGTCATCCGGGCGGCAAGGTCGGCGGGGGAGTGGTCCGAGGTCCTTCCCTCGAAGACGATGCGGCCGCGGCGCAGGATGGAGACCCTGTCGCTCAGGGCTTTCACCTCGTGCAGCTTGTGGCTGATGAAGATGATGGAGAGCTCCCGGGACATCTTCTTGAGGAGATCGATGAGTTCGTCCGTTTCCTGGGGGGTCAGAGCGGAGGTCGGCTCGTCCAGGATCAGGAAGCGGGCCCCCAGGCAGAGGATCTTCACCAGCTCCACCCGCTGTTGTTCCCCCACGGCCAGTTGCCAGATGTAGGCGTCGGGATTGACCGGCAGATCGTGGCGCTCGGACACCTCGAGTATGCGCTTCCGGGTCGACTCAAGGTCCAGACGCAGGAAACGGTGGGAGGACTTAAGGCCCAGGGCCACGTTCTCCGTTACGGTCATGTTCGGGACCAGCATGAAGTGCTGGTGCACCATGCCGATCCCGTGGGCGAAGGCGTCGTTGGGGGAACGGAACCGCACCTCCGAGCCGTTCAGGAGTATGCTCCCCTCGTCCGGCTGGTAGAGCCCCATGAGGATATTCATCAGGGTAGTCTTGCCGGCTCCGTTTTCCCCGACCAGGGCCCGGATGGAGTGCTCCTCCACGGACAGATCGACGCGGTCGCAGGCGAGGGTCCCGGGGAAACGCTTGGTTATGCCCCGAAGCTCGAGGCTGTGGATGGCTTCCGTTTTCATGGAAGGGCCCGGCCGTCCGGGGCAAGGGGGGCCTGTAAACGGGCGTCCCCTTGCCGGAGCGTCGGATCAGTACTTGACCGACTGCCAGTCGATCGGGAGCTTCCGGGCCGTGATGTCCGCCTTTGCCTTCTCGGCGGCCTGGCGGACGGCCTTGGTCAGCACCGCCCCCACGGAGTCGTTGAACTTATAGACGAAGCCCTTGTTTTGGAAGGTGAGGGGGATGTTCTCCCCGCCCAGGACGCCGGCCTGACGCTTGTCGATCATGGCCTCCACAACGGCCGCGTAGTCGTACCCGGCGGCCGCTATGACCTTGTAGCCCTCGGGCATGCCGATTTGGAGGGTGTCCTGGCCGAGCCAGTAGATCGGTTTGTCCCGGTACTCCGCCACGGCCCGGAGGGCGCCGGTGGCCTGCTGGGCCGCGCCGGAGAGGACGTCCGCCCCGGCTTTGATGTGGGTGTGGGCCAGCTCCGCGGCCTTAACGTAGTCCGCGAAGGACCCGGTGTGGGCGACCTTGATCTCCGCCTTGGGGTTGACGGACTTGATTCCCAGCCAGAACCCGCGGTTGTACCGGGCGGAATCCCCTGCGTCCACGGGGCCCACGATGCCGATGATGTTGGTTTTCGTCACCATGCCCGCGATTACGCCGTTGATGTACCCGGTCTCCTCGCTCATGGGCATGTAGGTGAATACGTTCTTGGGCCCCACGTCCGCGTTGGTCCCGAAGGCGAAGGTTGTCTTGGGAAACTCCTCCGAGAGCTCCAGGACGAGGTTCTTGAACTGCGCTCCGTGGGCGATGATGATGTCGAAGCCCCGGGAAGCGTACTGGCGCGCCGCGGAACCGGCGTCCACGGGCTTCATCTTCTCGCTGTAGTTGTACTCAACGAGGGCCGTGCCGTATTTCTTCTGGACAGCGACGATGGCGTCGTGCATGGCCTGGCCCCATCCCTTGTCGTCCACCGTGGATTCTATGATCAAAGCGATCTTTACCTTGGTTTTAGGCGCGCCGAAAGCGGATCCGGCGCAGACGGCGAGAATCAGAAGCGCGGCGATGTACTTTTTCATGCAGTCCTCCTGGGAATCCGGGAAATGCCGCCGGGCTTTCCCGAAGGGAGTCCGGCTTTTCCGAAAGGATAGCACGGGCCCGATACGGCGTAAACAGGAAACGGATTCGTCCGCGGGGCAAAAAAGGAGCCCCGGCGAGCCGGGGCTCCTTTGGGAGAGGAAGGACTATTTGGTCTGGCGTTCCGTGACGACCTCGCTGGGAAGCCCCTCGCCGTTGGCGTTGACCGCAGCGACGAGGAAGGAGTGGGGAGCTTTATCCCGCAGGACGAAGAGGAAACCGGACGAGACCCCCTCGACCTTGGTGCCGGTCTCCGGGGTTACCGTAGTGTCCTTGGTCCAGTAGAGGTTATAGGATACGGCCCCCTCGACCTCGTTCCATACCAGCGTCACCTCGTTGCCCGTTTTGGAGGACGAAAGGTCCGGGGGGGCGGGGAGGAATCGGAAAACCGCCTCGACGACCGACGATTCCGCAAGGCCGGCTTTCCGGGCCAGGGCCTTGACCGTGGCGTCGGCGTCCAGCTCGAAGGGGCCCGAATAGACGATTCCGCCCGAGGGATCGGATCCGTCCAACGTATATAGTATCTCGGCGTCCGGGTCTTCCGCGGCCAGGGCGACGCTCCGGGCCGAGTCGAAAAGTCCGCCTTCCGGGAGTATGGAGGGCGCCGCCGACCGGGAAGGCGGTACCGTGTATCCCCCTTCCCCCGCCTCGGGGGACGATATCCCGTCCTTCACCGCGACGGCGCGGACGGTTATCGCACGGGTGGAGTCCACGCTAAAGGGCCCTTCGTACAGGATTGATCCGGCGGAGGGAGCGCTGCCGTCCAGGGTGTAATAGACGGAAGAACCTTCCGTCGGGGTGGAAAGGGAAACGAGGGTGAGGGCGGGATCGGACGAAACCTCGTGGGTGATCATGGGAGCTTCCACGGCGGCCTCCCCGGGTATCCAGTACGCGAAGACTACGATGTCCCCCGAGACCGGGACGGACGGGTTGAAGGCCGTTCCTTCCCCTTCCGGCTCGGTGTACCACCCCGCAAATTCCATGCCGGATTTGACCGGAGCGAGAGGCAGAGTATCGAGTGCGGCGTCCGGGGTCGTGACCGTCATGAAGGAGGGGTTGGCTTCCGTATCCGCCCCGCGGCTGTCGAAGGTGACCGTATACGTAACAGGGTCTCCGCCGCCGGCGTCGTCTCCGTCCGGGACGGATGACGTGGGGGAAGAGCAACCGAGGGAGACGAGACCGATAAGGGCCGCGGCCAGAACGAGCCGGATCGATTTGGTTTGTATCTTCAGGTTCATGATAGTGTACCTCCTGTCTTCCGCGGTTTCTCCGCAGAGGGCAATGAAGGAGTAGCAGAGAGCGTGCCAAAAACAGGAAAAGTTCCTGAAAAAGATAAGCCCGTTAACTATAAATATTGATAGAAAATAGCATCGGTCGGATTGCCGTATTTTCCTGGGTTGGCCGAGTGTATGGAACGGCGACGATCAGAATGATAGAAGCCGGGAGTCCGGGACAAGAGAATCTATCAATATGATAGAAAGATTTTAGCCGGATAATCCATATTTTTGTATTTTCCTGTAGAGCGTAGCCTCCCCGATTCCCAGGGCGCGGGCGGCCTGCCTGCGGCTACCCCCGCTCGCGGCCAGGGCGCGGCGTATGGCTTGGGCTTCCATTCCCTCCAGGCTCTCCGGGCGGAGGGCGGGCTCCGGCGGAGTGGGAGGCGGCACGACCTGGGCCGTAACATTGGCCGGCAGGTCCTCGATATCGATGGAAGCCCCTCCTCCCAGGGCCAGAGCCCGCCGGAGCACGTTCTCCAGCTCCCGGATGTTCCCCGGCCAGTCATACCGTTCCAGGCATTCTATGGCCTTTCCGCTCACCTCCACTTCCTGGCCTTGGGGTACGTTTCGGACCAGGAAATAGAGGGATAGGGGGGCTATGTCCTGGCGGCGCTCCCGAAGGGGTGGCACCTGAAGGAGTATGACGTTCAGCCGGTAGAAGAGGTCCTCCCGGAAACGACCCGCCCGGGATTCCTCCGCAAGGTCCCGGTTCGTCGCCGCGAGTACGCGGATGTTCACGGGCAGGGAGCGGGATCCGCCCACCGGACGCACCTCCCTCTCCTGCAGGACCCGGAGCAGCTTGGACTGCAGAATGAGGGGCAGCTCGCCGATCTCGTCTAAAAAAATTGTTCCGCCGTCCGCCGCGCGCACCAAACCCTCCGCGCCGTCCGCAGCCCCTGTGAACGCGCCCTTCACGTAGCCGAAGAGCTCGCTCTCCGCCACCGTCGGGCTCAGGGAGGCGCAGTCCACGGGGATGAATACCCGATCGCGCCGGGAGCTGTGGAAATGCAGTGCCCGCGCCACGAGTTCCTTGCCCGTCCCCGTCTCGCCTTGTATGAGTACGTTCGCGTCGGAAGGGCCCGCGCGGGCGATCATGCTCTTGACCTCGAGCATAGCGGGGGAGGTGCCGATCAGCCTCTCGTATCCGAAGGTGAAGCTCGCCGGCCTCAGGAGGCGCTCGCTCTCCGCCCGGAGTTTCCAGAGCTGTATGAACTCTCCCACCCGGCTCCGGAACTCCTCCTCCCGGAAAGGCTTTTCCAGGAAGTCCGCGGCGCCCAGGGTCATCGCCCGGACGGCGTCCTTCACGCTTCCGGCGCCCGCGAGGATCAGCACGGGGACATCCGGGTGCTTCCGCCGGGAGTCCTCCAGGAAAGAAAGCCCGCCCGTGTCCGGGAGCCCGAGGTCCGCCAGGATAAGGTCCATCGGCCCCGAGTCCAGGGCTTCCAGGGCCGCCTTGCCGTCCGATGCCTCGACGACCGAGATCTCGCTTTCGTAGGAAGAAAGGAGGAGACCCCGCAGGGAGGAGCGGGAAGCGCCGTCGCCGTCCGCTACCAGGATGGAGAAAAGCCGGTTCGCCATTTTCACTCTGAGTATAGTTTAGTGTCCTCGTCGAGGCAAACCGGAACCTCGTCCCGGATAGTTCAAGTATGGTATAGTATTTTTTAGAATATACGGCGCGGGCGGACGCCCCGGCCGATAGATCGACGGAGGCCCTCCCATATGACAGTTTCCAAGGTTTTCTGGACGGATCTCAGGACGAAGCCCAGCCTCTCCATCCTGAAGAAGCTCGACCGGCTTCTCCGGGCCGCGGGCATGGCGGACCTGGAGCTGAAGGACCGGTACGCCGCCCTGAAAATCCATTTCGGGGAGCCCGGGAACATGTCGTATATCCGGCCGCCCTTTGTAGCTGTAGTCTCGGCTCTCGTGCGGCAGCTGGGCGGGAAGCCCTTTCTCACGGACTCGAACACCCTTTACTCCGGCCGCCGTCACAACGCCTACGACCATATTCGGGCTGCCCTGGAGAACGGTTTTTCCCGGGACGCGACGGGCTGCGACATCCTCATAGCGGACGGGCTGAAGGGGAACGACTATGTCGAGATGCCCGTGGAGGGCGGCCGGCACTGCTCGCTCGCCATGATAGGCTGCGCCGCGGCCGAGGCCGACGCGGTCATTTCCCTGAACCATTTCAAGGGGCACGAACTCGCGGGATTCGGCGGCGCGATCAAGAACCTGGGGATGGGGTGCGCGAGCCGCGCGGGGAAGAAATTTCTGCACGAGGTCACCCATCCGGTCATCCACGAGGAAGCCTGCACGGGCTGCGGGACCTGCGTGACGAACTGTTCCTCCGGGGCCGTGACCCTGGGACGGAACGGCAAGGCCGCAATCGACCACAACCTCTGCACAGGCTGCTGCCAATGCGTCGCCGTATGCCAATTCGGGGCCGCCCGGACGACGGAGGGCTCGGAGAGCGTGATTTGCGGTGAACGCATGGCCGAATACGCCGCGGCCGTGGTCCGAGGAAAGCCTTCCTTCCACATGAGCTTCGTTATGAACGTCTCCCCCCTCTGCGACTGCTGGGGCTACAACGACGCCCCCCTCGTGGCGGACATCGGCATTTTCGCCGGCGCAGACCCCGTCGCCCTGGACCAGGCCTGCGTCGACGCGGTGAACGCGGCCCCCGCCCTGCAGGGGACGGCCCTTACGGACAAGGGCTACCCCGGAAGGGGGGAGAAATTCGGGCATGTCCATCCGGACACGAACTGGGCCGCCACCCTGGACCACGCCGAAACCCTTGGACTGGGGACAAGGAAGTACGAGCTGGTTAAGGTGTAACGCCGGACCGCGGACCCGGAAGCCGGTGAAAATCGATTGCTTCCTAAGGGCTCCCCAGGAGCCGGACGAATTTCTCCGGGGGCATGAGCTCGTGGGTCAGGAAAACGCCGTCCCGGTAGGCCTGGAACAAGCCCGGTGGGGCGCGCAGGGTTCGGGCTTCCTCCGCGCCCCGCACCTCGTGAAGCCGGATTTTATAACCCGCCGTTTTCGCGGCTTCGGACATCTGAACGGCCAGATCGGGGACGAAGGGACACTGGGGAGACCAGAAAAGGTCGATGCCGGCCGATCGGGACGGAAGGCGGCCGGTCCGCGCCGGGTCCGAAAAGCGGGGAGGCGGCAGACCCGGCTTCGCGAAGAGTCCGAGGCCCAGGGCTTCGTCCGCCACCACGTATCCCCGGCTTTTCAGGTAGCGTCCGTCCGAGAGAAAGGGCTTCTTTCCCCGGACGGCCGCAAGGAAGCAGAGGCCCCGTGCTTTTTCGGCATCCGCCCACGCGGCATCCAGAAGGCGCGCTCCCAGGCCCGTCCCCGCGAAGCGTCCGGAAACCCAGAAGCACTGGGCAAAGAGCCATCCGGGAGCCTCCAGGGGGAACCAAGCGGCTTCCGCGGGGCCGTACTCGATGAAGGCCTTGCCCCGGACGTCCGCCTTCAGGAAGACGTGGCCCTCCGGGAAGCGCCCGGCGAGCCATGCCTTCTTAGCGGCGGCCCGGGCGCGGTTTTCCGGGTCGTTTCCTATGGCGCAGCAGATGTGTTCCGCCTCGAGATTCCCTCCGTCCACCCGCAACAGCCCGATGTTCTCCATGATCACCTCCAGACAGGGGAAGCGCCGCGCATTCCGGCGGCTCCGTCAATCCAAGGGCAGTTCCA
>CAYTYG010000015.1:0-5915 GCA_964441515.1 uncultured Treponema sp. | reverse complement strand
TGGAAAACCCCCGGAAAGGCAGCCAGGAACGGTACGCGAACTGGGTGATCAGCTCGAGCCGGCGGGAGTCCCCCCGGACGGGAAACCGGGCGCGGGGCCCCGCCGGCACCCGGGCGGCCATAAGCGGCCAGGCCGGTGCGGAAACGACAGCCGGATCGGATATCGATCCCCGAAAGACGCCGGCCGGCCGGAGCCCTTCGTCCCGCTCCACGAGGGCAAAGGCGTTCTGGTTCTCGGGAGGAGGGAATGCGTCCGGAAAGACAGGGCGCTCCCAGGTGCCCACCAGCACGAAGCCGTCATCCTCCCGGACTTCCGGGCGCTCCGGAGGACAGGCCAGCATTTCCTCCACGTAATCCCGGCGGATGCGAGTCCGGGCCAGGCTCCTGGGGTAGGAACCCCCCGCGCGGGCTTCCGAGGGGGTCATCCCGAAACAGCGCCGGAAGGCGCGGGTGAAGGAGTCCGGGACCTCGAAGCCCATGTCCAAGCCTATCTCGGTCAGGCTTCGGTCCGTGGATACGACCTCCTCCGCGGCCCGGGCTACGCGCCGCCGCATGAGGTAGTCGTAGGGGGCGTGGCCGGTGGCAAGGGCGAAGAGCCGGGAGAAATGGAAGATGGAGTAGTAGGCCGCCCCGGCCATTTCCTGGACCCCGATTCCTCTTTGGAGATTCTCCTCCACGAAGTCCAGGGCCCGCAGGATGGAATCCGCGGCCCGACAGTCCGTCCGGGCCTGGATGCCGGCCTTCATCGTCCCCCGTCCCGGGGGAGCAGGGGGAAATAGAAATCCACTTCCGACTCCTCCAGACGGTCCATCCCCTTGAACCGGGAGTCGTAATACTCGAAGCAAAAACTCTCGTCCGCCCGGCGCCCAAGGCCCGGTATGAGTTCGGAATAGAGACGCCCCGTCCAGTCGCCCTCGATCTCGGCTCCCCGAGCCGTCACCACGGCGTAATCGGCCGCCGGAAGCACCTTGGCCGAGCAGGGGACGGGCACAAAGTCCAGGGAGCGGGTCTCCACCCCCACGAATATTTCGTACCGGCCCGTTCTGGGGGTTTCGGTGGTATGGATGTGGAGCTCGTATCCGGCTTCCCCGGGGCCGGCGCGGTCCCTTAGGGTTCCGGGATGTTCGGACAGGAAGGAAAAAAAGCGTTTCCAGAGGCCGCCGATCTCATTGTCTTCGTCCCAAGCCGATGCCAGGGAGAACGGGTCCCCGTAGAATACCATGCCTACGAGGAATAGTCGGCCGCGCTCGACAATTCGTATCTCCATGACCGCCTCCGTCCCAACTATGCCCGCCCTGAAGCGGGGGGGTCAACCTGGAAACCGGGATTGAGCAAGATTCGTCGGCCGGCTCGGATTTTCGGTCCTCCGCCGGCCCTTTCGGGGCAGTCCCGGCGGTGCGAGGGGGACGGGAACCTGTCATCCTTATCTCCGCCGTCAAGCGGCAAGGAGGAACGGAATGAAATCGATAGAACTTACGCCCATCGGACGGGTACGGTCGGAGGATGCGCGCGGAATCTACCGCCTGGAGATCGACGAGCCGTACCGGGAAGGGCTCCGGACCCTGGAAGAGTTCGGACGCATCCAGGTCTTCTGGTGGGCCCATGAGATGGACGTCCCGGACAGGCGGAAAACCCTTTCCTGCGAACTGCCCTACGCGCCGGGAGTCCGCGCGGGGGTCTTCGCCTGCAGGTCCCAATACCGGCCCAATCTCATCGCCCTTACGTCCTGCGGTGTCCTGGAAACTCGCCCGGAGAAGGGCATTGTCGTCCTGGACTATATAGACGCCAGGGACGGGACTCCCCTGTTGGACATCAAGCCTTACATCCCCCTTTGCGACCGGGCCCGGGAGTTCCGGGTGCCCGAGTGGTTCCGGTCCTGGCCGGAATGGATCGAGGACGCCGGGGCCTTCTTCGCCCGGGAGGACGCACCCGACACGGACTGAGAGTTCCGCACGGCCCGGCACGCCCGTAAAGGGCGGGGCCGGGCGTATACTGTATGGTAGGACCGATACGAGCCCTTTTACGGGACTCCCGGCGGGTCCGAAGGCCGCTTGCGGGACCGGAGGCGCTTGGCCGCCTCCGTCTTGGAGACGAGCCGGGCCAGGGCGCTCGACACGGCGAGCCCGGCCGCGATGGCCCCGGCGGCCTGGAGCGTCTCGAAGCCGAGCAACAGGCTCCCCGCGAAGTCCCCCCGCACGGATTGCAGCATGGTGTTGTACATCCCCCCGCCGGGCACGAGGGGAAGGATGGCGCAGACGATGTACAGGAAGGCGGGCCTCCGCAGGACGGCGGCCCCGATTTCCGAAAGAAGGCCGATCGCGGCGGCGGCGGTAAAGTATCCCAGGGCCGGGTCGCCGGAGAGCCGGAAGGTAGAATAGAGCCACCATCCGGCGGCGGCTCCCAGGAGGGCCAGGGGCAGGTCCCGGGGCCGAAGGTCGAACAGCAAGGCGAATCCCGCGGTGGCGAGGGCCGCCCAGAGGAGTCCCAAGGGATCGCTCATAGGATGCTTCCCCCCACGAGACGCCAGAGGGCAAACGCTGCGCCCGCCCCGATGGAGATGCCCGTGGCGGATATAAAGGCGTCCGCCCCCCGGGCGACACCCGCGACCAGGTCCCCGGCTATCATGTCCCGGATGGCGTTCGTGACGGCCACCCCGGGCACCAGGAGCATGATGGCCCCTATGACGGCGGTATCGGGATTCGACGCGAGTCCGACCAGTCCAGCGGAAAGACAGGCCAAGGCCGCAAAGGCTCCCCCCACTATGTTCGTAAAGAAATCGGAAATGCCCTTTCGGGACATCTGGCGCGTGAGGCGGGCCAGGAGGGCTCCGATCGGAGCGGCCGCCAGGGCGTCATTCCAGGAACCCCCGAAGAGGAGGGTGAAGAAACCCGCGGCGGCCGCCGCAGCGGGCAGGGTTATCCGGGAGCGGTACGCGGGCATCCGTTCTATCCGGTCGAGTTCGGCCGCTGCTTCCTCAAACCCCGAGCGGCCCGAGTTAAGGTCGCGGGTAAGGGCGTGCAGCCGGGCAATGCGTTCCAGGTTCATGCTCCGGCTGGAAATCCTCCGTACGACGGATCGTGAGCGGCCGTCCTGGCCAAAGAAGGAGAGCATTATGCCCGTGGGAGTCGCGAAGCATTCGGCCTCCACCCCCCCCAGGGCGGAACAGAAGGCCCGGGCCGTCTCCTCCGCCCTATAGGTTTCGGCTCCGCTTTGGAGGACGAGGCGGGCGGCGTCCGCCGCAAGAAGGAGCACGTCCTCGGGATTTGTAGAACCCTTAGTACTCATCATATACATACTCTCCGCGCCGGAGGCCCGGCGCGTCAATACGGCGCGGGAAATCCCGTGCGGGCGGCGTTTGGAAACGGCCGCGTTCGGCGGGGTTTTAAAAAAAAGAGGATTGGGTTTCAGAACGCGATCTGCCGAATAAAGAAGGGAACGCGGCTGCAAGGAAAACCTTGGGATTGGGAAGTTCATCTTGTCGTGGACGGAGAATCGATTATACTTCCACTCTAGGAATCCCTGGACTTAAGAGGGGTTGGAATCCGTTTGGGGAACGGCCGGAGTGAATAGAAAAGTGCAGATCGGGAAAAAGATGTACGTTTCAAGTCATAGATAACCCGGGATGGAGTTTTCGATGAAAAAAGAAAAAGTGAAGTATTCTCTCATCCTTCTCGTATCCGGAATCGCCATGATCTCCGTTTCCTGTGGGGTGATGGCCCTCTTCCGGGACCCCGTAATGTCCGTGGAGAAGCTATTTCAAATTGTAGCAATCTTCGGGGCTGTGTTTCTCGCAGGACTCCTGGCCTCGACCAGGAAACAGCGCAAGCATGTCTCCTCCGAATTGGGTTGCAACCAGGAGAATCCGGAAGCCTTCCGGAAGAACCTGGCGAACCTGGGCCATGTGCCCTTGTCTTCCTTCATCCTGTTCATAGTCTGTTCGATCGCCTACCTGCTCGCGGTTTTTTTCATAGGACCCTTCCTGGGCCTTATAATCCAGCTTAGGGCTTCGGTCCTGCAGTTCCTGATATCGATAAGTATGCTCGCGGGCGCCTTCATCTTTGTCATAAACGACCGTCTGGTTACGAAAACCCTGCTGTCCCGCAACCTGATGACATATCCCGAAACCCTACGGGAATCCCGGCAGCAGAGGAAAACCCTCATAATCCCGACCGTAATGGCGGTCATGTCCATCGTGTTCTCCTTTCCCGCGGCCTACCTGTTCAACGCCTATGCCGGCTTCGGGGGCGAGGCGTCCCATGGGCGGCTGTCCGGCACCGGGATTCTGATCACCTGCGCGTTTATGACCGTAATACTGGTGCTTGTTACTGTGTGGAACAACGGAACCGGGCTGTTGTACCGTTCGGTGATCTCGCAGTTCGACACCCTCGCGTCCTCGGAGAAGGATCTGACGAAACGGATTCACATCGCTTCCGTGGACGAGATCGGCACGATCGCCGGTCTGGCCAATTCCTTCAGCGCTTCCCTGGGCGAGAGCATCCAGGGCTTGAAGAAAGCACAGGACCGGCTGAACGAACTGGGCGAGGAGCTGGAAAACAACGCGTCCCAGGCGGCAACCGTCGTGACCGGCATAGCCGCGAACGTGGGCATAATACGGGACAAGTCCCAATCCCAGGCTCTCAGCGTAAACGAGTCGTCCGGAGCCGTCCACGAGATCTCGAAAAACATAGAATCCCTGGACCAGCTGATAACCGACCAGTCCGCCAGCGTAACGCAGGCCTCCGCCTCCATAGAGGAAATGGTTGCGAACATCGCCACTATCTCGGGATCCATGCACAAGATGGCCAACCAGTTCGGGGAACTCCTCGACGCATCCCGGGACGGCCGGAAGAAGCAGGAGCTGGCTCGGGAGAAGATCCTCCAGATTTCCGAGCGATCCCAGGCCCTGATGGAGGCGAACAAGGTCATTGCGAACATAGCGGCACAGACCAACCTTCTGGCCATGAACGCCGCCATAGAGGCGGCTCACGCGGGGGAGGCGGGGCTCGGCTTTTCCGTGGTGGCCGACGAGATACGGAGACTAGCGGAATCATCCGCCCAGAAATCCAAGGCCATCAAGTCGGAGCTGGCGGAGGTGCAGTCGGCCATGCAGGAGGTGGTGACCGCTTCCTCCGAGTCCGAAACTTCCTTTACCCTTGTGGACCTGCGGATCGGGGAGACGGATACAATCGTCAAGGAAGTGAGCCAGGCGATGGAGGAGCAGAAGGACGGCACCAAGCAGATCCTGGAAGCCCTGCAGTCCATGAACGATATCACGACGCAGGTGAAAACCGGATCCAGGGAGATGAACGCCGGGAATAACATGGTCCTGTCCGAGATTTCACGTCTCCAGTCCGCCACCCAGGATATCAGCGGCACCGTGGAGGAAATGTCGCAGGGTTCGGAGGGTGTCGCCCAGGGAGCCCGGAAGGTTTCGGAGATAGCCCAGGCCGTACGGGAAACCATACGGCGCATGAACGAGTCCCTGAAAGGCTTCCGGACCGAGTAGCTTGCCTACGGTCTGTGGTATGTCCAGGGCGAAGCCCGCATGTATCCATCCAGGCTTTAATAGCGGCGGTCTCTCCTGCGCATGCCGCCCGCGCCCCGTCCGCTCCCCCCGAATATGATGGACAGCCCCAGCACGAAGCCGAAGTTGTACCACCCGCCGTTGTTGTGCGCCTCGTAGACGTTGACGTTCCGGTTGAAGAGGGAAATCAGAAAGCTCACCGGCGCGATTACGCCGTGCCAGAGCCCCTGCCAGAATCCCGAGATTTTACCTTCCCCGTCCGCCTTTCCGACCAAGCCGTTCGGCCCCGGCGCGCAGGACGCTAATAACGCGAGCACGGCTAAAAGCGCGAAAAGAATTTTAACTCTGCGTTTCATCCTTCCATCCTCCCGATTCCGGTTCCCGACCCGCGG
>CAYTYG010000014.1:0-19122 GCA_964441515.1 uncultured Treponema sp. | reverse complement strand
GCCTCCCGCTGTTTCTCGAATAGCGGAGTTCGGCGAAAGGCAGTTCCGGATGCTTCAGGAAGCGTTCCTCGTTCATTTCGGCTCCCGGGGTGACGGCGGGAATACGTCCTCCGCTACATAATACTACCCCGGCCGTGAAGAACTATAGAAAAAACGGAATGCCGATCGGCGTATCGATCCCTGCGGGGGGGGAGCGTCAATCGCGGCCCGGGGCCCGGGCGGCCCACTCCCGCAGGAAGGCCGCCAGACCCTCCGCCCGCGCCTCCTGCTCGGCCAGGGAGGTCAGCCACCGGTCGAAGCCCGTCACGGCTTCCTCCCCCTCGGCGGGGGTGTCCAGGACGCCGCGGAGGTCCGCGGTCCTGCCGCGGTCCAGGGCGGTCGTCATCCGCAGCACCGCCATGACGGAATACCCGGCCAGCAGGAGGGATCGTATCACCTTGAGGCGCCCCAGCTCCGCCGGCCCGTAGGAGCGCCGTCCGGACGAGTCCCGGGGGGTTCGGAGCAGGCGGTTCCGTTCCCAGTTGCGTACCTGCCCCGTGGTGGCGCTCACGGCCCGGGCGGCCTGGCGGGGCCCCAGGCGGGCTTTCTTCCCCGGGTCCGGGGAGTCCCCGCCGCCGGGCTTTCCTTCTCCAAGCGCCGGAGCCTCACCCCGGACCCAGCGCTCCAGGAATTCCGCGGCCTCCTCCGCCCGACGCCGTTCCTCCCGGACCAGGCCGGCGTGGGCCAGCGCCTCGGGCAGGGCGGCCCCGGGCCCCTCGGCCGCGGCCCTGCGCACCAGCGCGAGGGCGGACCTGCGGATGCGCGGACCGGGCCAGAGTCCGTGAAGGGCGCGCCGGGCGAAGACCAGCTGGTCCAGGTGATTCCGGGTCCAGAGGCGGTAGCCGTTGGGCGCCCGCTCCGCGGGGCTCAGGAACCCCCACTTCTCGTAAAAACGCACGGTGTTCACGTGGAGGCCGACGGCGCTCGCCAAGTCCGAAGTCCTGTAGATGGGATCCTCCCCGGCGTCCTGCGCCGCGGGTCCTGGATTCTATTCGACGTCCAGGATCTCCATCTCGAAGACCAGGAACGCGTCGGGAGGGATGATGCCGCCCCCGGCGCCCGCCGAACCGTAGGCCATCTCCGGCGGGAGGACCACGAGACGCCGTTCCCCTTCCCGCATGGCCAGGAGGGCCAGATCCCAGCCCGGTATCACCTGGCCGACGCCGGCCCGCAGATCCAGGGGCCTCCCGTTGAGGCTGGAGGAGTCGAATGTCTTTCCGTTCGCGAGCATCCCCTTGTAGGCCACACGGACTTCCGAGCCCTTCGCCACCGGGGCGCCCGTGCCTTCCTTCAGGACCTTCCAGCGAAGCCCCTGGGGGCCCTCGGAGAGCCCCGGCCACCGGGATTCTATGGCCGCCGCCTGGGCGGCGCGCGCGGCGTTCTTCTCCTGCCCGGCCTTGGCGGCCTTCAGCTCGAAAAGGGCGTTCCAGACGACCTGGTCCGCCTTGTAGTCCGCCCAGTCCGCCCCGACCCTCTCGATCCGGACGGACTCTACCCTGTCCCCCTGCCGGACGGCGTCCACCACGGATTGCCCTTCCACGACATGCCCGAAGACCGTGTGCTTGCCGTCCAGCCAGGGAGTCGCCTTGTGGGTGATGAAGAACTGAGATCCGTTCGTGCCGGGTCCCGCGTTGGCCATGGAAAGGACGCCGGGCCCGTCGTGCCGGAGGGAGGGATCGATCTCGTCCGGAAAGCGGTAGCCCGGCCCGCCGGTGCCGTTCCCCGCGGGGTCCCCGCCCTGTATCATGAAGTCCGGAATCACCCGGTGAAAGGAAAGGCCGTCGTAGAAAGGCTTTCCGGCGGCGGCGTCCAGGGTTCCCTCCGCAAGCCCCACGAAGTTGGCGACGGTCAGGGGCGTCTTCTCGGCTTCCAGGCGGACCAGAATCTCCCCCCGGATCGTCCGGATCCGGGCGTATAGGCCTTCCGCAAGTTCCTTTCGGGGCTGGCAGGAGGCCGCGGATACGGTCACGGCCGCCAAAAGGACGGAGAGTCGGGCGCGAAAGGGGAATGAAGGGAACATGGATCCTCCCGGATGAGTCATTGTAGGGCGAGACCGAATCTTCGCAAATCCGCGGGGCCTTTGGCAAGGGCCCGGGAAGGATCCGCATTGCAGGTATCCCCCGGGCGTGTTAAAACCTTGAAAGAGGCTTTCCGCGTATGAAACTGGCCACCCGGCTCCTGATCCTGCTCTTCCTGAGCGTCCTGATACCCCTTTTCGCCCTCTCCTTCCTGCTGAAGCAGGAGATCACGGAGAGCATACTGAAGGAAAAGCGGGACAAGCTCTTCGGACTGGCCAAGCTCCTGGACCGCAACCTGGAGGGCACCTTCGACGACATCCTGCGGGAGGAGGGGGCCCAGGACGCGCCGTTCGAACGGAAAATCGCCGTATTGAACAAGCGGCTCTGGGCCGTCACGGACTTCGTCGCGTCGGGAAACGAGGGCGTCGGGGTGGGCTACTACGGCCGGGACCTGGACGCGATCCTCACCTACGGACCCAGCGAGCAATTCCAGTATACCGTCGGGCAGGCCATCTCGCCGGAGCATCAGGGACGGGAGGTCATGGCCACGGGAAAACCTCTCGTGCAGACCGGCCTCCTGGTGCGGGGCAACATCCTGAACTGCATGTGGCCCATAATCCGGGACGGCCGGACGATAGGATACATCTGGTCCAACGAGACCCTGGACCAGATTTCCGGCCAGCTCGCCCCCATCCTCAGGCGCCTGTACGGCATCATCCTCCTCATTTTCCTGCTCATCTACGCCAGCGTCACGGTCTCCACCCAGACCCTCCTGGACAAGATCTACCGGATCAACAAGGGCATCGAGATCCTCTTCGAGAAGCCCAACTACCACATACCTCCGATCACGGGGGAGCTGTCCGTCATCGTCAAGACCATCAACGAGCTGGTGGACAACATGAACCTGGTGAAGTGCTACAACAAGAACATCCTGGAGGGGGTCTCCAACGGCGTGCTGGCCATCTCCCTGGACAACCGGGTCTCCCGGGCCAACCGGGCCTTCTACCAGCTCTTTCCCGCCTTCTCGGACGAGACCCTTCTGGGACGGGATTACCGCGAGGTCTTCGAGGGGAGCCTCCAGACCCTGATCCGGGAGGGAATCGAGGAGATCGGCCACCATCCCACCCGGGAGGCGTCTTTGAAGGGAAAGATATTCGAGGTCTACGGCAACGCCATGATCGACGAGGCCGGGGAGCGCCTTGGGGCCGTGTTCGTGTTTCGGGACGTCACGGTCGTCCGGCGCTACGAACAGGAGGTCAAGGAGAAGGAGCGGGCCGTGGCCCTGGGGGAGATGGCCCTGGGTGTCGTGCACGAGGTGAAGAACCCCCTGACTTCCGTGAAGGGCTTTACCCAGCTTCTGAAGCACCCGGGGATAACCCCGGAGAAGCGCACGGAATACGTGAACCTCGTGGATTCCGAGCTGAACCGGGTGAACCGGCTCCTGAACGAGATGCTCATTTTCGGGGGGCGGAGCCGCCTGGAGCTGCGCAGCCGGGACGTCCTTGGGCTGCTCGCGGACCGGCTGGACGGCCGCCAGGACCGCGCCGGGCTGGGCGGCCGCCCCGAGATCCGGGTCCTTTCGGGGGACTCCTTCACCGCGCCCGTGGACGAGATGAAGCTAACCCAGGTCTTCGACAACGTCCTCAAGAACGCTGCGGAGGCCGTGGAAGCCAAGGGGAGCGGCCGCGTCGTGGTCCTGGCCGGGGCGGACGAGAGGAATATCAGCCTCGAGTTTGTGGACACCGGGTGCGGGATCAAGCCCCGGGACCTCGCCAGGATAGGCAGCCCCCTGTACTCCACGAAGAGCGACGGTGCGGGGCTGGGACTTGCCATCAGCCGCAAGATACTCGAAGCTCATGGCGGCAGCCTCGAGATACGATCGAAGCTGGGATTCTATACGAAAGTCTGCGTGCGCCTTTCCAAGGCCGGCGCGGGGAAAGCGAAGCGCCCGTGAAGTACAAGATACTTGTCTGCGACGACGAGAAGAATGTCTGCACCTTCCTGAAGGACCTCCTTTCCCTGGAGGGCTTCGACGTGGTGGAGGCGCTCAACGGGCGCGAGGCCGTTGATAAGGCCCGCGCGGAAAAGCCCGACCTCTGCCTGCTCGACCTGAACCTTCCGGACTGTTCCGGGACCGAAATCATACCGGAATTGAAGGCGGCGCGCCCCTTCCTGGCCGTAATCGTGATCACGGCCCTGGGCACCGTGGACAACGCCGTCCTCTCCATGAAGGCCGGGGCCTACGACTTCATCACCAAGCCCTTCGACGTGGACACGGTCATCCTGGCCGTGAAGCGCGCCGTGGACTACCTTTCCATGAGCAAGGAGAACACGGTCCTGTGGAACCTCCACAAGAACCGCATGTACTACGAGGACTTCATCGGGGACTGCCCGGCGGTGCAGAACGTCAAGAACCTGATTCCCAAGCTGGCCTTCGCGGACGTGCCCATCCTGATCACCGGGGAGACGGGGACGGGGAAGAACGTCCTGGCCAAGCAGATCCACTTCTCCCTCTCCGGGTCGGAGTCTCCCCTAATCTACGCGAACTGCTCCAGCATTCCCTCCACCCTCTTCGAGTCGGAGCTCTTCGGACACGAAAAGGGGGCCTTCACGGGAGCGACGGCCCAGAAGAAGGGGCGGGTGGAGAGCGCGGACGGCGGCACCCTCCTCCTGGACGAGATATCCGAAATACCCTACGAGATCCAGGCCAAGCTCCTGGATTTCCTGCAGGAGAGGACCTTCTACCGGGTGGGGGGGACCCGCCCCATATCGGTGCAGACCCGGATCATCGCCCTCACGAACCGGAACCTCCAGGACGAGATCAAGGCGGGGAAATTCCGGAAGGATCTCTTCTACCGGCTCAACGTCATCCATTTCTCGATCCCGCCCCTGCGGGAGCGGGGCGACGACGTACAGCTGATCTGCGATTACCTCCTTAAGCTCCTGCGCAAGAAGTACAACAGCCCCCGGGTGGGCATTTCCGAGGAGGCCCTGGGGGTCATCCGCTCCTATTCCTGGCCGGGGAACGTGCGGGAACTCAAGAACGTCCTGGAGCGGGCCTTCATCTGCGCGGACAGCGAGACCATCGAGGCCGACGCCCTGATCCTGGAGGAGCCGGAGCGCAAGATGGACAAGCAGTCCCTTCGGAATCTCATGGACGAGTACGAGCGGGAGATCATCCTGAGGAGGCTGGCCTTTTTCCAGGGAAACCGCACCCGGACGGCCCAGGACCTGGGGGTATCCCTCCGGAATCTCCAGTACAAGCTGGAAAAATACCAGGTGCGGAGCCGGTGAAGCCGTATAGGGATACGCAATATCTTGCGTATCCCTATGCCCTATCTTGCACGCCGAAGCGGAAGCGCGGAGCGGAGCGGGCAATGTTTCCGGCCATCGGCGTCCCGTTTTCGCGGTCCCGGTCGGCGCCGAGGGCCGTCCAGCCGGGGGTGTAGCGCCCCTAAAGGACGGTTCAACTGGAAATTCGACTATACTCCTGTCCAATCGCGGATTTATTTCATGATTGGCACGAAAATTGCCTGTATTCCTTTATCATAGTTCCGTGTAAGGAGGCCTTATGATTCGGGCTCTCGGCAACTTTTTCACGAAGATCGCCAAGAGATGGATTCCGGACGCGTTCATCTTCGCGATCATCCTGACCATCCTGGTCTTCGTCCTGGGTTTGATAGTCCAGGGCAAATCGTTCATCGAGATGACCGCCTACTGGGGCGGCGGCATGTGGAGCCTGCTGGGCTTCTCCATGCAGATGGTACTGGTACTGGTGACCGGAAGCGCGTTGGCCATGTCCAAGCCCGTACGTGCCGTGCTGAAGGCCATAGCCAAGGCGGCCAATACTCCGGCTAAGGCCATCGCCACCGTCGCCCTCGTCATGGGGATCGGCTGCTGGCTCAACTGGGGCTTCGGGCTCATCATCTCCGCCCTCCTGGCCAAGGAGATCGCCAAGGTTACGAAGGGAATCCACTATCCCCTCCTGGTGGCCAGCTCCTACTCCGGGTTCGTGCTCTGGCACTCCGGGTTCTCCGCCTCCATCCAGCTTTCCATAGCAGCGAAAAACGCTGTTATGGCTAAGTTCGCCGAGGGCGCCGTCGTTCCGGTGAGCGAGACCATTTTCTCCGCCCAGACTCTCATCATCTGCCTCGTGCTCCTCATCACCATACCCCTCGTCAACGTTTTGATGATGCCCAAGAAGAAGGAAGAGATCTACGAAGTCGATCCCGCCATGTTCGCCGAGGACGACAAGGAAGAGGCTGCCGCGAAGTCCTTCAAGGAGATGACCCCCGCCGAGAAGACGGAGAACTCCATCGTCCTGGCCGTCATCGTCGGGGTCGTCGGGCTCGTCTACGCCGTCCGCTACCTGGTGAAGGGCGGGGCCCTGAGCCTGGACGTCGTCAACTTCATCTTCCTCATACTGGGCCTGCTCTTCCACAGGACTCCCATCAACTACGTGAAGGCCGTGGACAAGTCCGTACGGAATTGCGGCGGCATCGTCCTTCAGTTCCCGTTCTACGCGGGGATCATGGGCATGATGGTCAGCTCCGGGCTGGCCGCCACCTTCTCCAACTGGTTCGTGAGCGTTTCCACGCCCAAGACCTTCCAGCTCTTCACCTACTGGTCCGCGGGCCTCGTGAACCTGTTCGTGCCCTCCGGCGGCGGACAGTGGGCCGTCCAGGGGCCGATCATGATGCCGGCCGCCAAGGCCCTGGGAGTGACCTACGCCCGGACCGCCTCCGCCATCGCCTGGGGCGACGCGTGGACCAACATGATACAGCCCTTCTGGGCCCTGCCCCTCCTGGCCGTGGCCAAGCTGAACATCAAGGACATCATGGGCTACACCACCGTGATCCTGCTCTGGGCCGGTATCATCACCTCCCTCGGATTGCTCTTCCTCTGATTCCGTGCGCTTGAACGCCGCCGCCCGGGTCGAACCGCGGGCGGCGGCGTATCCCTTCCGGCAACGATCCGAAAGATAAAAACCTCGTTATATTGTAAGCGAGTTGACCGATAGCGGAAGAACGAACTTTTGACAGTAGGAGTGTCAGTCATGGTAGCTAAACCGATTATCACGGCCGAAAAAGCCGTGGGGATGATCAAGGAAGGCGACGTAGTCATGGTCGGCGGGTTCCTGGGCTGCGGTTCGCCCCCCAACCTCCTGGACGCACTGGAGAAGAAGGGCACGAAGAACCTGACCCTCGTCTGCAACGACACCGCCGTGGTAAATCCCAAGACGGGCGTGAGCACCTTCGTGGGGAAGCTGGTCCTGAAGAAGCAGTTCAGCAGGATGATCGTCTCCCACATCGGGACCAACGCGGAGACCCAGAGGCAGATGAACGCGGGGGAGGCCGACGTCGTCCTCGTGCCCCAGGGCACCCTGGCCGAGAGGATACGGGCCGCGGGCGCCGGCCTGGGAGGGATACTCACGCCCACCGGGGTGGGCACCGAGGTGGAGGAGGGAAAGAAGGTCCTCGATATCGAGGGGCGAAAATTCCTCCTGGAAACCGCGCTTCCCGGGGACGTGGCCCTCATCAAGGTGAAGAAGGCGGACAAGGCGGGCAACTGCGTATACGACAAGAGCGCGCGCAACTTCAATCCGCTTATGGCCACGGCCTGCAAGACCGTAATCGCGGAAGCGGACGAGATCGTGGAGATAGGACAGATGGATCCCGAGGATGTCGTGACGCCGTCCGTTTTTGTGCACTACCTCGTCAAGTCGGTGAAATAAGGGGACAACGATGGAATACGTAGCGAATAAAGAGAACATCGCCAAGCGCATAGCACGGTTTTTCAAGGACGGCGATGTGGTGAACCTGGGCATAGGGCTTCCCACCCTGGTGGGAAACTACGTCCCGAAGGGAGTCACCGTCGTTCTGCAATCGGAGAACGGCTTTCTGGGCCTGGGGCCCGCCCCCGAGCCGGGCAAGGAAGACATGGCCCTCGTGAACGCCGGCGGAGCCGCCGTGACGATACTGCCGGGCGGGGCCTTCTTCGACTCGGCCCAGAGCTTCGGCATCATCCGGGGCGGCCACCTCGACGCCACCGTGCTGGGCGTGCTGGAAGTGGACCAGATGGGAAATCTCGCCAACTATAAAATCCCCGGCAAGATGGTGCCGGGCATGGGCGGCGCCATGGATCTGACGGTGGGCGCCAAGAAGGTGTTCGCCGCCACGGAGCACTTCGACAAGAACGGCAACTCCAAGCTGCTCCGACGGTGCAAGCTCCCGCTCACCGCCGTGGCCGAGGTGGACTATGTCTGCTCGGACGTGGGCTTCTTCAAGGTGGAGAACGGCGCCTTCGTGCTCCTGGAGTACTTCAAGCCCTACACGGTGGACTTCATCCTGTCTAAGACCGACGCGGACATCGTGGTGGACAAGAACTGCAAGGAAGTTGATCTGGGCTGAGCCGTGCGCTCGGAAGTCCATAAAAACCAACTCGAAAGGGGTATACGATGAGCAAAGTAAGCATCGTCGGCGCCTATAACACGGCGTTCGGTTCCTTCGTCAAGAAGAACAAGGAGACCAAGGAAGTCACGGACCTCAAGTCCATCTACGAGCTGATAAACGAGGCCGGCCAGGGCGCCATCTCCGACGCCGGGATCGATCCGGCCCAGGTGGACGGCATCTGGGTGGGGTCCTGCTCCCCCGCGCTTTTCGCCAACCAGGAGCACCTGGCGCCCAACGCCCTGGAGGCCGATCCCAAGGCCCTGAGGTTCAAGCCCGCCACCCGCTGCGAGGACGCCTGCGCCTCCTCCTCCGTGGCCCTGTACAACGCCCTGTACGCCGTGGAGGCCGGCCGCTGCCAATGCGCCCTCGTCATCGGCGTGGAGAAGATGAACCTCCTGGACACCAAGGGCGTAACCCACGCCCTGGCCTGCTCCTCCCACTGGGCTTCCGAGGGAGCCAAGGGCATGACCTTCCCCGGGCTCTTCGCGGAATACGCCAAGGGCTACCGGGACCACTACAAGATCTCCGACAGGAAGCTGGCGGAGATGTTCGCCGCCGTGTCCGCGCTCTGCTACAAGAACGGCCTGGAGAATCCCCTGGCGCACTTCGGCAAGGGCGGTCCGTCCGACAAGCTCGGCCTCGTGACGGCCCAGGCCGTCCTGGACCTGCCCGAGGAGAAGAACCCGATGATCGCCCCTCCCCTCCGGCTCCACGACTGCTCCCTGGTGACGGACGGGGCCGCGGGCCTTATTATAATGCGCAGCGACGCCGCCAAGAAGCGGGGCCGGCCCGCCGTGGAGATCGCCGGCATCGGCCATACCACCGAGCGCCTCGCCATAAACGTGCGGCCGAACATGTGGGAACTTATGGCGGGCAAGGAAGCGGCCCGGAGGGCCTTCGCCGAGGCCAATATCACCAGCAAGGATATCGATATCGCCGAGGTGCACGACTGCTTCACCATCAACCAGATCCTCTGCACCGAGGCCCTGGGCCTGGCGGCGGACGGGAAGGGCGGAGATGAGTACCTGGCCGGGCGCTTCACTCGGGACGACAAGGTATGCATCAACCTCTCCGGCGGCCTCAAGTCCAAGGGACACCCCGTCGGGGCCACCGGCGCCTCCATGCACGCCCTCCTGTACAAGCAACTGATCGGCCAGCCTATCGGCGTCAAGCCCTCCAAGGGGACTCCCAAGGTGGGCGTGGTTCTCAACGTGGGCGGCTCCTCGGTCACCAACTGCGTGACGGTTCTGAAACCGCTGGCCTGACCTCGGCCGTACGCGAACCTCGAAGCCCCCGCGCCCGCGGGGGCTTTTTTGCTTGCGCGGGACCCTCAAACAGGGCATGATCATGCAGCGGTCCATGCGGCAACGGCGGAGAGCCATTTTGCAATTGTCTGCGTTTTTAAATTCTTTTCTCCGTGATCTCCGTGGTGAGTCTTAAATAGTGTCATGCTGAGGGGATGATATGGGCGAGTATAAACGGCCGAGCTGGGACGAGTATTTCATGGAGGTTGCCAGCGCGATCGCCAAGCGGGCCACCTGCGACCGCGGCCGCTCCGGCTGCGTCATAGCCCGGGACAACCAGATCCTGGCCACGGGGTACGTGGGAGCCCCGGCGGGTCTTCCCCACTGCGACGAGGCGGGGCACCAGCTCAAGAAGATGGTCCACGAGGACGGTTCCGAGACCATACACTGCGTCCGTACGGTGCACGCCGAGCAGAACGCCATCTGCCAGGCCGCGAAGAACGGCGTGGCCATAAAGGGGGCCACCCTATACTGCCGCATGACCCCCTGCCGGACCTGCGCCATGATGATCATCAACTGCGGCATCCTGCGGGTCGTCTGCGAGCGCAAGTACCACGCCGGCGCCGAGAGCGAGGCCATGTTCAAGGAAGCCGGGATCGCCCTGGAGTACGTCCACGACGAGGTGCAGCAGTACGAAAAGCAATAACAAGAATGTAAGGAAGATTGGGAAAAACAAAGCCGCGGAGCGCGCTGGAATTGGTGTTTATTACCCAAAGGACGGACAGGATAACAGGATAAAATGGATTAACAGGATATTAAGACTCCAATATTCGTAGTCGTATCCTGCCCATCCTGGTATCCTGTCGCTTATGCCGGCGAATTTTAAAAATCGAATATAGCATCCATGGTGAGTCCTTTTACTCCCGGTCACTCAGGTAATGGTGCTTGATCGTCCGCCGTCGAGACGGTATGTTGGAATTGTGGGCATACGAATTCTATATATCGCGGAAATCGTAGGGAAGTCCGGGGTCTTCACCCTCAAGAACCTCCTTCCGGAACTCAAGCGGGAGCTGGCGCCCGACCTCGTCGTGGCCTGCGCGGAGGGCGCCACCGGCGGATCCGGGCTGGGGAAGGCGCACGCCGTGTACATCCGGAAGCTGGGGGCGGACATACTCACGACGGGTGAGAAGGCTTTCTACAAGAAGGACATCGTGGAGCTTTTCCCCAAGGCCTCCTGGCTCCTGCGCCCCGCGAACTACCCCTACGGGGTCCCCGGGCACGGGTGGAAGGTCTTCGCGGCGGGGGACCGGAAGGTCGCGGTTCTCGCTCTCCTGGGCCAATCCGGATTTCCCCGCACCCACCTGGCGAACCCCTTCCTCCTGGCGGACGACCTTTTACCGCGGCTCAAGCAGGAGTCCGACGCGGTTTTCGTAGAATTTCACGCGACCACGACGGCCGAAAAGATCGCCATGGCGGCGCACCTGGACGGCCGCGTCACGGCTGTGATCGGGGCGCACACCCGGGTTCCCGCCGCGGACTGCCGGGTCTCCGCCAAGGGAACGGCGGCCGTGACGGACGCGGGGCGGACCGGGACTTCCCTCTCCGTGGGGGGCATGGATCCCGAGTCCCGCATCCGGGAATTCCTTACGGGAATCCCGAACTGGTCCCGGGACGGGGGTCGGGCCTTGGAGCTGCAGGGCTGCCTGGTGGAGGCGGGGGACGACGGTAGGGCCGTGTCCATCCAGCCCGTGCGGCGCGCCTGCAAGGAGGTAATGGTTGAGCGAACTGGGAATAGTGACGAAGATTGACGGGTCCCGGGTGACCGTTCGGATAGACCTGGACGCGAACTGCGCCGGATGCATGAACCACGAGGCCTGCAACCTGGCCGGAAGCGTCGTCAAGGCCCTGGATCCCGGCGGCCTCGTGAAATCCGCCGGGGAGAGGGTGGAGATCGGCATACCTGTCCGCGCCCAGGCGGCCGGGGCGTTCTGGCTGCTGGGGCTGCCCTTGGCCCTGTTCGCGGCGGGCTACGCAGCGGGCTCGCGGCTTTTCCCAGCTTCCGGGGAGGGCCCCGCGGCCCTCGCGGGGATAGGGGCTTTCGCGGCCGGGTTGGGGGCCGCCTGGCTCTTCTCCCGGGGCCGCCGCGACGGGTCCCTGCCCCGGGTCATCCGGGTGCTGGAGGACGGGAGAGGGTCGCGGGAACCCTGCCCCGGCTGCTCCGCCCCCGGCCTGAAGTCCGCGCCTTCCGCCTAAAGAAGCACCTCGGCCGCCACCTTGTCCGCGGCGTCCCGTCCAAGGAGGGCCTTGATTATAGCGTGGGAGAACTCCCCGGCGCACCCCGCTGCCCGGGCGGTGACGAGGTTGCCGTCCGCTACGACCCGGGCATCCTGGAACCTGCCTCCGCAGTCGTCCTTCTCCAGCCCGGGATAGCAGGTGAAGCTTCGGCCCGAAAGAAGACCGCAGGCCTTTCCGAGGACGACCACGGGGGCCGCGCAGATGGCGGCGACCAGTTTGCCCGCCGAGAAATGGCTGCGGATAATCCCGCAGGCCGCCTCGTCCCGGGCTATGGCCTTGCTTCCCTCGCCGCCTTCGGGGACCACGACGCAGTCGAATTCCCCCTCCACGTCGTAGACGGCCAGGTCCGCGGTCATGCGAAGGCCCCGGGATCCGACCACGTCCCGCTCCCCGATTCCCGCGGCCGTAACCTCGATTCCGGCGCGCCGAAGATAGTCGATAGGCGTAACGGCTTCCACTTCCTCGCTGCCGTTCGCGACAAAAACCAGCGCTCGCTTCATGGCCAGCTCCTTTACCCTTTCGAGTTTTAAGTCAATCTCTCCCCCCCGGCGCAACCGGGTTTTTCCCGTCCGGGGCCTTTCATGGACAACGCGGGATACCCGCAGTATACTCCAAGAAAGCAAATCTTGGATAAGGCAAGGGAGGCGGAGCATGGATTCTCGAAGCGGGCTCGTAACATTCGGGTTGTTCGTTCTTCTTTTCGTCTTCATCCTCGTGTTCAGCATCAACGCCGACGAGGTCGGAAACGCCGCTTTCGGAGTTTTGGCGCTGATCGGATACGTCTTCAGCATCGGAGCCAGCGTCTATAACGGGATCCTGGCCCGAAGGGAAGGATCCGCACTCGAAGCCTGGTTCAAGATCTACGCGGCCGTCGTTTTCGTCGCCTTCCTCTGGTTCCTAACCCGCACCGGGAACATCTTCGGTTGATGCGGCCGTGTCCGCCCGGGAGCCTCCCGGGCGTGGACGGGAAGAATCCCGAACCCGGAGACGAGGATCGGTGCGGGACATGACGAGCGAAGTCCGGGGCGTGGTCCGGAAAGCGGCGAGGGAGCTGAAAGACCGTAGGCACCTCATCGCTTTCACGGGAGCGGGTATATCCGTGGAGAGCGGGATACCCCCCTTCCGGGGCGAGGGCGGGATATGGACGAAGTACGATTCGTCCGACCTCGAGCTGGAGCGATTCCTCCGGGACCCGGCCCGCGCCTGGCCCGCCATACGGGAAATCTTCTACCGATTCACGGCCAAGGCCGAGCCCAACGACGCCCACCGCGTCCTGGCCAAATGGGAGGCCGAGGGCCGCCTCGAGTTCCTGGTCACCCAGAACATCGACGGTCTGCACGCCGCCGCCGGGTCCCGCGCCCTGGCGGAATTCCACGGAACCTGCGCCGGCTTGGTCTGCCTGGAATGCGGCCGCCGGGTCCCCACGAAGCCCGAACTCCTGGAAAATCCGCCCCCCCGCTGCGAGTGCGGGGGAGTCTACAAGCCCGATTTCGTTTTTTTCGGCGAGGGCATACCCCGAAAGGCCTACGAAGACGCCTTCTCCGCCGCCGGGCGCGCGGACGCCTGCCTCGTGATCGGAAGCACGGGCACGGTCTATCCCGCCGCCGAGGTGCCCATGACCGTGAAGCGCCGGGGCGGGCTGATCGTCGAGATCGACCCCAACCCCACCGAATTCACCGGCTCCATCACGGACATCTTCATACCTTCCGGCGCCTCCGAGGCGATGCGGGAGCTGGACGCGGCCATGGTCTTGAATGGCCGGGCGGGAGAGTGAGAGGACGGGAAAAGGACTCTTCCTGCACCTCCCTGTGACCATCAGCAGTAGAAGTGCCCCGTCGAATCCCCGCGCTGGAAAAAGCGCCGAGCCCAGGCATCGTAATCCTCGACCCGCAGGCTTGCGTACCCAAAAGTAATCAAGATATGTGGTGGACATAAGTAGCTATTTGAGTATATTTTATTATTGTCCTTGGAAGGTATTAGCGCGGCTCGTAGGGTTTTTTTGCGCGCAGATGCGCGTTTCCGGCGCAGGTTGGATGTGTGTGTTGGATGGTTTTGGTCGGGTGAAGTATAATAATATTACTAAGAAATAGGCGGGGATGGCTGTAGATGCTGTAAAGCCTATAGTATATAGAGTTATTAAAGGTTTTTTGGAAATTGGGATCTGTATCTTGTGTGCAAGGAGTAGCGGGGAATCGGGCAACCGATTGGATCCATTCGAACACTCCCAGGTACAGTAGACGACCATGACGCGGAAGAAGATCGAAGGCTTGGCCGCTACACGATGCTGTAGGAGAGTTCGCCGAGGATGAGCGTTCATGGACAGGATGAAATCCCCGCCCTTGGGATCTTTCAAGGCGGAATTTTGGATGAATGCGGATGAATCGACAAGCCCAGCTGTGGAATGCCCGATCGGGCGGATATAACAGGCCCCAAGCCTTAATACTGGCCGAGCGGCTCCGGAGGGCGCGCCAGTGCCTTCAGGTCCTGTCCGGCCCGAGACAGGTCGGGAAGACTACCCTGGCCAAACAGGTCGGGGCGAAGCTCGGCATGCCCTTCCGCTACGCCAGTGCCGACGAGAGCACTCTCTGCGGCACCGAATGGATAGTCAACAAGTGGCATGAGGCACGTACTGCCGCCTCCTCCAGCGATATCGGCGGACTCCTGGCCCTGGACGAGATACAGAAGATCCCCGGCTGGTCCGAGACGGTACAGAGGCTCTGGGACGAGGACAGCGCCTCGGGTTCGAAGCTTCGAATCCTGCTCCTTGGATCGGCCACGTCCAAGATCTTGGAGGGGCTCGAGGAACACCTCGCCGGGAGGTACGACGTCCTCAACCTGCGCCATTGGACTTTCACCGAGATGCAGGAGGCCTTCGGCTGGAACATAGAGCAATACATTTTTTACGGCGGCTATCCGGGGGCGGCGGTGCTGGTGAACGACCCGGAGCGTTGGTTCCACTACCTCCGGGACTTCCTCATCGACACGACGATTTCCAGGGACATCCTCCTTCTTTTCCGCGTATACAAGCCCATCCTGCTCCGGAGACAGTTCGAGCTGGCCTGCCGCTACTCGGGCCAGGTGCTTTCCTACACCAAGATGCTCGGCCAGCTGCGGGAAGCCGGGAATACGACGACCTTGACCCACTACCTCGAACTCCTTTCCGCCGCGGGCATCGTGGCGGTCATCTCGAAGTACTCCGGCGACGCCGAGCGTAAACGGGGATCGAGCCCGAAACTCCAGGTGATGAACAACGCCCTGATGGTGGCCCAGCTCGGCAGAACCTTCGAGGAGTCCAGGCGGGACGACGAGTATTGGGGCAGGCTCATAGAGTCGGCCGTCGGAGCCCACCTGGTCAACGAGGCGGCCGTGGGAAACTGCAACCTTTACTATTGGCGGGACGGCAACTACGACGTGGATTACGTCGTCGAGATCGGGGGCTCCCTGCTCCCGATCGAGGTGCGGAGCGGCCGGGCTCCTTGCTCCCGGCCGGGTACCGAGGTCTTCAAGGCTACCTTCGGCGCCGAGCGGGGCTTGGTGGTCGGCGAGGGCGGCGTTCCCGTCGAGGAATTCCTCTCGAAATCGATAGCAAGCTGGGCAACCGTCTGAGACCTGTGCCTGGCGCGCTTCCTTCCTCACTCCCGGATACAACCTTTTCAGACCGTCTCCCTGCCTGTATGAGCGACACCTAAACGGACGACGGCTTCTTATAGAATTCCGAACACCCTCCTGCCTCCCGCGCTTTCCGCATTTCGGGCGGTATTATGCGGTATCCTCCCATAGGCGACGGATAGAGGTGCTTTTCCACCCATACCGATTGGATGAACCGCGTGTAAAGTGCCGTAAAGCGGCTTTCTTTGCTTGACACCCGCAGTAAATCGAGTAAAAATACACAGTGAAAAACATAAATTGACGTTTCATTCCGTGTAAGGTTGTTCATCGAAAGAGAATGCAGGCAGTTCCTTATCACTGGAATGTGGAAGAGGGGAAGGATGATCATCGCCCGCGTCATCGGTTCCGCTGTTTCGACCGTTAAATGTGAAAAGCTCAGGGCCCGCAAGTTGTTGATCCTCCAGGAAGCGACCGTCAAAAACACGCTATTGGACAGGGCTCCGTTTGTCGCCGTAGACGCGGCCGGGGCCGGCGAGGGCGAATTGGTCCTCGTTTCCGTCGGCTCCGGCGGCCGTTTCACCGACCTGACCGATCAGGCCCCGGTGGACGCGGCCATCGTCGGAGTCCTGGATTCCCTCGAGATTGATGGGGAGAATACCTTCGTAAAGCATTAGCGAAGCATTGCTCAAAGTATCTACAAACGGGGAGCGCGGATGGTTTCCTCTGCGATCGGGTTGGTTGAGACGAAGGGCCTCGTCGGAGCCATAGAGGCGGCGGACGCCATGCTCAAGGCCGCCAACGTCTCTCTGGTCGGTAAGGGCTACTCGGGCGAGGGACGTGTGACGGTCGTCGTTCGCGGGGACGTGGGGGCCGTCAAGGCGGCGACCGATGCCGGCGCGGCGGCGGCGGGGCGCGTGGGAGAAGTCGTCTCCGTCCATGTGATTCCCCGCCTCCACTCGGACGCCGATATCCTCATGGACAGACTTGGAGGCAACCGGGGCTCGGCCGCCCGGGCTTTCGGAAAGCCCGAACGGGCTGCGCCGGCGGGAGGGGGGAAAGCGGCTGCGGAGCTGAAAGCGCCAGCGGTCGCCCAAAAGCCTCCGGAGCCGAAGCCGGCCGCGACGACCCGGCCTTCCGAGGCATCGGCCCGGCCCGCCGAGAATCCGAAATCCAAGGGGACCAAGACTCCGCAGCAGAACCTTTTCCAGGCCCGCGCCGAATCGTCCTTCCCGGGCCGCAGTCCCGCCCCCCCCCCGGGGCAACGGATCGACCTGAACGCATCCACCGCGGAGGATCTCGACGCCCTTCCCGGCGTCGGCCCCGCCCTGGCGGAACGCATCGTCGAATACCGAAGGGAGCGGGGGGCGTTCAAGTTTCTGGAGGAGCTGCGGAAAGTGCCCGGAATGAGCAAGGCCCTCGCGGCGTCCCTGAAAGAGTGTCTTTACATAGATTCCGCCGGCCGCTGAACCATGGAGCGTAATTTGTCCGAAAGCGAGGATACAGGATGGCTTCGGAGGAACTGATCAGTGTAGGAATCGACATCGGAACGACCACTACGCTCGTTATGTTCTCGAAGCTTACCGTCGCGGAGACGGGGTCCCTGGGCTCGATGCCCCAGGCGCGCTACGGTCCCGCGAGAAAACCCCGGGCCGACATCCTGCGGAAGGAGATCCTCTACCAGGGTCCCACGCATTTCACCCCGTTCACCGACGAGGGGCTGGTCGACGTGGAGGCGCTGAAGTCGATCCTGGCGGAGGAGTACGGGAAGGCCGGATTCTCCGCCGAATCCGTAGACACCGGCGCCGTGATCATCACGGGGGAGTCCGCCAAGAAACGGAACGCCGAGCTGGTCCTTGAGACCGTCGCGCCCATAGCCGGGGACTTCGTCTCGACGGTCGCCGGCCCCAGCCTCGAAGCCCATCTGGCGGGCAGGGGGTCCGGGGCCGCCGCCTGGTCCGCGGAGCACTTCACGAACGCCGTCAACGTCGATATAGGAGGCGGCACCACCAACATCGCCGCGTTCCGCCAAGGAGACCTTCTGGGCACGGTCGTGCTCTCGGTCGGGGGAAGGCACGTGCAGGTGGACCCGGGGACCGGCAAGGTGAGGCTGGTCACCAAAAGCGGCAGGAAGCTTCTCCGGCGGCTCGGTATGGCCCTGGAGCCGGGGGACCCCGCCGAGGTGGATTCCCTGAGGAAGCTTGCGCGTTTCATGGCCGACCTGATCCTCGAGTCCCTGGACGCGAGGCCCTCTCCCGCCGCCCTCGAGGTCCTGGAGACGCCGGGCCTGTCCGAACCCGCCTCGGGCATGACGGTGTTCTTCTCCGGCGGGGTCGCCGACTTCTTCTACGATGGGAAGCCGATTCGTTCCTTCGACGACATGGCCGTCTATGGCGACATGGGCCCCCTTCTGGGCGAAGAGCTCCGGAACCACCCTCGGATCCTCGGCCTCAAGGTACTGAAACCCGCCCACACCGAGTGCGCCACGGTCATGGGCGCGAGCAGGGAGACGATAACCCTGAGCGGCATGACCATCTGGGTGGACTCGAACGGGGATCTGCCTATCCGCAACGTACCGGTCGTCCGGCCCCGACTCGTCGGGGCGGAGGATGAAAGGAGCCTGGTCGATTCGATCGCCGATAGCTTTGCGCGTTGGGATATCGATCCCGCGCGGGACCGTGCGGCGATCGCACTCGACCTGAGCTCGGTTTCCTGCTATGACGACCTCAAGCGCATCGCGGAGGGGGTCGCCGCCTTTGCCGTAGAGCGCGGCTCGCCCTCGGTTCCCCTCATCCTCGCGACGGAACGCGACTTGGGCAAGGCCCTGGGCCAGGCCCTCAACGCGGCGCTCCCGGGTTTCAAGATCCTCTCGATCGATGAAGTCTCCCTCGAAGAGGGGGATTATGTCGATATCGGCCAATCAATGCTAGGCGAACGCCTAGTATCTCTCTCGGTGAAGACTTTGATCTTTACTTCGTGACAAGGAGGGAACATGGCATTGCGTACAATGCTGTTCGGCAAGACCTATGAGTTCAAGGACGTCAAGGAAGTCCTGGCCAAGGCGAACGAACAGAAATCCGGGGATGAGGCGGCGGGAATCGCCGCAAAGAGCGTTGAGGAACGAGTCGCAGCAAAGACGGTCCTCGCGGAAATCCCGATGTGGGTCCTTCGCGCCCAACCCGTGGTTCCCTACGAGGACGACGAGATCACCCGCGCCATCGACGACGCGATAGACCCCGTGGCCTATGAAAAGATCAAGGACAAGACCGTCGGCGATCTGCGCAACTGGATTCTGGACGAGAAGACTTCCTCCGCCGACATCCGGGCGATCAGCAAGGGCTTGACGGGAGAGATGGCCGCAGCGGTCGCGAAGCTTTGCTCGAGCCTCGACCTCATCGTCGGCGGCAAAAAAATGCCCTGCGTCGTTCACAACGTATGCACGGTCGGCCTGCCCGGTCGCATCAGCTC
>CAYTYG010000013.1:12804-19491 GCA_964441515.1 uncultured Treponema sp. | reverse complement strand
TGGGGGTGGCCCTGGCCTTCAAGCTCCGGTTCTGGAACATCGGGGCGGAAGGACAGCTGACCCTCGCGGGAGTGGCGGCCGCCTGGGTGGCGATATTCTGGGGGAATTGGATGCCCGCCCCCCTGCTCCTTCCCGCCTTGATTCTGGTCGGCAGTCTCGCGGGGGCCTTCTGGGCGGGCATCCCGGCCCTGCTCAAGACCCGGCTCAAGGTGGACGAGACCCTCGTGACCCTGATGCTCAACTACGTGGCCATACTCTTCTCGGAGTACCTCTACTACGGGCCCTGGCGGGATCCCAAGGGCTACGGGTTCCCGGGCACGGCCCCTTTCCCGGAGGCGGCCTGGCTGCCCCGGATAGCCGGGAGGGCCCACTTGGGGCTCGTCTTCGGCCTGGTCCTGGCCCTCGTCCTCTGGTTCGTCCTGAACCGTACGCGCTGGGGTTTCGAGCTCAAGATCATCGGGAGCTCCCCCCCGGCGGCCCGCTACCAGGGCATCGCCGTGGAGCGGAACATAGCCCTGGCCATTTTCCTATCCGGAGCCCTCTGCGGGTTGGCGGGGGTCGGCGAGGTGGCGGGGATATCTAGGCGGCTCCAGCAGGGGCTGTCCCTGGGCTACGGGTACACCGCCATCATCGTGGCGTGGATGGCACAGCTCAACCCCCTGGCCGTTCCCTTCGTGGCCGTGCTCATGGCCGCCCTCCTGGTGGGCGGAGACCAGGTGCAGATGATGATGGGCCTTCCGGCCTCGATGGGCGTGCTCATGCAGGGGATGATACTCTTTCCCATGCTAGCGGGCTCCCTGTTCACGGAGTACCGGATCAAGAGGGGCGGGGAACGCAAGCCGGGGGCCGCCGGCGCGGGAGCGGAATGATGGACCTGATCACGTCGATCCTAACGATAACCCTCCGGGCGGGGACGAGCCTCGTCTACGCCACGATCGGGGAGACCTACACGGAGCGGGCGGGCATCCTCAACCTGGGCCTGGAGGGCATCATGCTCATGGGCGCCGTGACGAGCTTCGCGGTGGTCTACTACTCGGGAAGCCTCGCCCTGGCCCTGCTGACGGCCCTGCTCGTCGGGGGCGCCCTCTCCGCGATCCATGCCTTCCTTACCGTAACCATGCGGGCCAACCAGGTGGTCTCCGGACTTTCCATCACTCTCTTCGGAACCGGATTCGCGAGCTTCCTGGGCCAGCGCCTGGGGCCCGTCTCCAACGGCCGCTACCTCGTGGGGCTTTCGGGGCCCCGGTTCAGCCCCCTGGACGTCGGTTCCCTGGGCCGGATTCCCGTACTCGGGGCCTTCCTGAACCAGGACCCGCTGACCTACGGGATCTATCTCCTCATACCGCTGGCGTGGTTCTATCTCTACCGGACCCGGAACGGCCTATGGCTCCGGGCCGTCGGGGAGAACCCCCGCACCGCGGACGCCATGGGCGTTTCCGTCTTCCGGGCAAAGTATATCTACACGATCCTGGGGGGCATGCTTACGGCCCTCGGGGGGGCGCACCTCTCCCTGGCGTATACCCCGGGGTGGTCCGAGAACATCACGGGGGGGCGCGGCTGGATCGTCATTGCCCTGGTGATCTTCTCGATGTGGAACCCGGCCCGGGCCATCACGGGCGCTCTCATCTTCGGGGGCATCAACGCCGTACAGTTTCGCCTGCAGGCGTCGGGCACGGACATCCCGGCGGGTTTCCTCAACATGCTGCCCTATATCGCCACGATCGTGGTGCTCGTGGCCATCACCTGGTGGGAAACCCTGAGCAAGCGGGTCGGGTCCCCGGCTTCCCTCGGAGTTTCCTACATGCGGGAGGACAAGTAGGCGTCGGCCGGGCGCGGTTTCCCGCCCGGGAGGGTGGTCCTGTCCCTTTGTTTTTTTCCTTTCCGGCGGTATACTAAGGGCTACGAAAGACCTTTCCCCGACGGACGATCCGTCCGGCGCCCATGAGCGCCCCCGCGGCCCGCGAGGCCGCCGCCGACGAGCCCCCCGGGCCGTCAGCTTATTCTTTTTGTGAAGCGAGACCAACATGAATCTAGAGGATCTGGGCCTGGATGAGGGCCTGCTGCGGGCCCTTCAGGCGAGGGGAGCCGATACCCTGTATCCGTTCCTTGAAAAAACCGTGCATCATGTCAACGGGAAAAAGGAAAGCGTGTCCGCCCAGGTGAGGACGGGGTCCGGGCGGGAGTTCCTGTACATGGTGCCACTCCTGCAATGGCTCTTGACCGAAGGGGCCGGGGAGCGCGCCCTCGTCGTCCTGACCTCCGACCAGGATGTCGCCTCGGCGCGCAGCCAAACCCAGGCCCTCGCGGAGGCCGTCGGGATTCCCGTGCACGCGGTCGGCCGGGATCCCGATCCCGCCGACGCCGCGGCGCCCCTTTCCATGGGCGCCGCGGAAGTCCTGGCCGGCCGCCAGGAAGAGGGAACCCTGGATCTCAAGGGATACCGGTTCCTTGTGGTGGACGGCGCCGAGCGCTTTACGGAATCCCCCCGGAGCGCGCAAATCCGAAAGCTCCGTTCCTTTCTGGCCCCATCCCGGGAGCGAAGGACCATCGTTTTCGCCGAAAAGCTGGGTATCAAGGAACAGACCCTGGCCCTGGACCTGGCGGACGCGCCCACGGAACTCTACCTGGAGGAAGAGGCCGAAAAAGTCAAGCACGTTCCCCAGGCTACTTGGTACGTCGCCACGGACTCCAAGATGAAACTGCTTCTGGGAGTGCTGAGCCGGGAAGCCCGCGCGCCCGCGGCCGTTTTCTGCAACCTCCGGGAGAGCGCGGAGGAAACCGCCCGCAGGCTTTCCGCCAACGGACGGAAAGTGGAGTTCATCCTAGGCAACCTCCCCCGGCCCCGGAAGGAGACCATCCTGAGCCAGGCCCGTTCCGGAGAGCTGGAAGCGATCGTACTCACGGACGAGGGGGCTCAGGGCCTCCCACGGGGCGTCTTCCCCCTGGTGGTGAACTACGACATTCCCCTGGAAGGGGAGCCCTATCTGGAGCGCCTTCGACTCCTGGACGTCTCCGTGGAGGGAGCGCGGGTCGTAAATTTCGCCTGCGACCGGTACGTCTACGGGATACCCGCGGTGGAGCAGTTCATGGGCATCTCCTTGGGCGCCGTACAGGCCGACGAGGCGCTCTTCGCCGCGGAGGATCGCAGCGCGGGGATGGCGTTCGGGCGGGGACGCGGAAGCGGTGGAGGCGCCCCGAGGGAGCGGGACAACCGGCGTTCCCGGGGGAACGACCGCGACTACCGGCGGGACAGAAACGAAAGGGGCCGGGACGGCGATCCCCGGAACCAGGAATCCATACGCGCGGGGATCGCGGAGCTTACGGGGGTCAACCTGGGGGGATCCGGCGCCCGGAACCGCCCGCCGGAAAGCCCGAGTCCCCGGGAACGGCAAGGCCCGGATAGGAGCTTCCGCAACGACGGGCAGGGGCGCGGCGGACGGAGGAGCAAGCACGGACGCAGGGGAGGCTCCCAGGGCGGCCCTTCCCGCGCCGCGGGGCCCTCGCCCCAGAGCTCCTTCCCGGACCCCTACGCGATACCCATGGAAGAGCGCATGCGTCTCTACCGCGAGAAGTACGGCAAGAGGCTTACGGAGGATAAGCCCCCGAAGCCCGCCGGACGCAAGAAGGGCCGACGCCGCAGGGGCGGAGCCCCCGGATCGAAGGGCGCTCCGGACGCCGCCGGGGAAGGGATGGAGGGGCGCGGGGAGGCCGTCGACCGTCCGCCGGAGGCGCACGGTGACGACCATCCCGGACCGGAGGCCGCGGGAAGCCGGATAGGCCGGTTTTTCGGAGCCCTTCGCAAGGAAAAGGACGAATAGCGGGTGCGTCCCTCGGCGGGAGCGGGGCGTATTTTTCTTGACATCGCGATTCCTCCTTCGTTAGGCTTTTGTTGACGGCGAGGCCTTTTTTTGCCGCGGAGATATCTTCGCCTCGTTCCGAAAGGAGTTTTCAATGAGGATCATCTCCCACACCGTCAAACCGAAGATTCCCGAATCCCTCCTTCCCCTGGAGGAGTTGGCGCACAATCTCTGGCTCTCCTGGAATTTCGACGCCATCCAGCTCTTTATCCGGCTGGATTACGACACCTGGCTCCAGAGCCGGCAGAACCCCGCGAAGATGCTGGGCATGGTTTCCCAGGAACGCTACGAAGAGGCGGCCCAGGACGACTCCTACCTGGCGGCCTTGAACGACGTCTACGGGAAGTTTACCCGCTACCGGGACGGGGAGGCCTGGTATAAGGGCTCCTTCGAGGACAGGGTGGCCTACTTCTCCATGGAATACGGCCTGGACATCTCCCTTCCCACCTACTCCGGGGGCTTGGGGATACTCTCGGGCGACCACATCAAGACGAGTTCCGACCTTGGCCTGCCCCTCGTCGGGGTCGGGCTCCTGTACCGGCAGGGCTACTTCATGCAGTACTTGAATCCCGACGGGTACCAGCAGGAGCAGTACCCGGAAAACGACTGGTACAACATGCCGGTGGGACAGTGCAAGGGTCCCGACGGGACCCCGATAAAGATATCCGTGGACATGGCCGGGCGCGTCATCACGGCCCAGGTCTGGGAGGTGAAGGTTGGCAGGGCGTCCCTCTATCTCCTGGACACGAACATCGAGGAGAATTCCCCCGAGGACCGCCTGATCACCGCCACCCTCTACGGCGGCGACAAGGAGATGCGGATACGCCAGGAGGTCCTCCTGGGCATAGGAGGGATCCGCGCCCTACGGACTCTGGGAATAAACCCCGCGGTGACCCACATGAACGAGGGCCACTCGGCGTTCCTGGCCCTGGAGCGCCTTCGGGAGGTCATGCACGGGAAGGGGCTCTCCTGGAGGGAAGCCCTGCAGGCGCTGTGGCCCACCAACATCTTCACGACCCATACGCCGGTTCCCGCGGGAAACGAGCGCTTCGGGATCGACCTCATGGAAAAGTACATCCGTCCCTTCTGCCAGGAGCTCAAGCTGGACTGGAAGGAGTTCCTGGCCCTGGGACGCGAGCGCCCCGAGGACGACGCGGAGCCTTTCTGCATGACGGTCTTCGCCCTCAAGGTAAGCGCGTACTCCAACGGGGTGGCGGCCTTGCACGGGAAAGTCTCCCGGCAGATGTGGATGGGTCTCTGGGCGGGGCTCACGACGGACGAGGTTCCCATAGGGCACGTGACGAACGGCGTGCACCCCCGCACATGGATATCCAACAACATGCTGGAGCTCCTGGACCGCTACTTCGGGCCTTCGTTCAACGAAGAGCCCACGAACCTGGCAATCTTCGACCGCATCGACCGCGTCTCGGACGAGGAGCTCTGGCGCACCCACGAGCGCCGCCGGGAACGCCTGGTGGTCTTCGCCCGGGACCGAATCCGCAGGCAGATGCAGAGGAGCGGCGTATCCGAGAGCCACCTCTTCCACGCCGAGGACGCACTGTCCCCCTCGATCCTGACCATCAGCTTCGCCCGGCGCTTCGCGACGTACAAGCGGGGCAACCTGCTGCTCCGGGACCCGGACCGCCTGATACGGCTTCTTCAGGACAAGGAAAAGCCCATACAGCTGATCTTCGCGGGCAAGGCGCACCCACACGACATGCCGGGCAAGGAGCTCATCCGGGAGCTGGTGCACTTCTCCCGCAGGCCGGACGTGCAGAGCCGCATGGTCTTCCTGGAGGACTACGACATGACCATGGCCCGGTACATGACCAGCGGCTCCGACCTCTGGCTCAACACCCCCCGCCGTCCCTTGGAAGCCTCCGGCACGAGCGGCATGAAGGCCGGGATGAACGGGGTTCTCAACTGCTCCGTCCTGGACGGGTGGTGGGACGAGGGCTACTCCCCCGAGATCGGGTGGGCCATAGGCCGCGGCGAGGAATACGACGACGAGGACCTCCAGAACGAGGTGGAGAGCAAGGCGCTTTTCGACCTTCTGGAGAGTGAGGTCGTCCCGAAGTTCTACGCCCGGGGCCGGGACAACCTTCCCCGGGAATGGATACGCTACATGAAGGCCTCTATCCGGGAAGTGGGGAAGAGGTTCTCCTCCCACCGGATGCTGATGGAGTACTCGGAGCACTACTACTTCCCCGCCCTGGATAACCATCGGCGGATGGCGGAAAACGACTATGCCCCGGCCCGGGAGCTTGCGGCCTACCTGGACCGCGCCCGGCGGGAATGGCCCCGCCTGGCCGTGGCGGACATCCGGACGGACGCGGCCCCCATCATGCAGCGCGGGGACACGGTGAACGTGACCGCCCGGGTGGAACTCGCGGGGCTGGCGCCCTCGGACGTGGCGGTGGAGCTCTACCACGGCGGCATCTCCAGCCGGGGGGAGATCGTCTTCCCCGAGCGCGTCGAGATGTCCCCGGAAAAGCAATCCGGGCAGACCTGGAGCTACCGCGTGTCCGTGACCTGTTCCCGGACGGGCCAGCACGGATACGCCGTCCGCGTCTTGCCTAAGCACCCCGGACTCGTGCATCCTTTTATACCGGGCTTGGTACGCTGGGCTTGACCCGCCCGGGATAGCGGACGGCGGACTCTCCGAAATCATAGGGGTTAAGGAAAGGCGGGATTCGTGGACTCGAAGAAAGGAACCGGCGGCGAGGCGTACGACGTCGCCATCGTGGGGGCTGGCGTCAGCGGCGCGAACATAGCCCGCCGGCTCTCCGGCTACGAGCTGGACGTTGTCCTGCTGGACAAGGAGGCGGAC